>NZ_JAMYUY010000017.1:0-126376 GCF_040323385.1 Mesorhizobium sp. M0045 | reverse complement strand
CGTGTTCCGGTAACATGCCCCCCCCACACCCCCCCCTAATACGCCCCCCCACCGCCGCCCCGGTTGGTTTTAAAATGTATTCCCGGCCCCCCGGGCCCCCCGCTTAATGGGGGGCCCCCGGCGACGCAGACCCGGACGAAGGCTTTGAACTGGAAACCGGCCGTTGCGGCCGGCATTCAACGCGTCGGTCGCGGGCGGCTTTCGGGGTTGCCAACAGTTTTGCATTGATATCTTTTCTCGCCGTCAAATCAGCGGAACCCACAATGTCCTTTCAAAAACTCGACGACCTCGGCCACAAGCTCGAAGCACTGGAACACGCCCTCGCCATCCTCGGCGCCGATGAAGCGACCCATATGGCGGTCGGCGGCGGCGAGAAGCGCGCGGAGGCAATGTCGGCGCTTGCCGGCATGCACCATGCCCGGGCGACTGCGCCGGAGATTGCCGATTGGATCGCGGCGGCCGAGCAGGAAGCGCTGAACGAAGAGCAGCAGGCCGCGGTCAGGGAATTCCGCCGGCAATACACCAACCTGACCTGCCTGCCGGTCGAGTTCGTCGAGCGCCAGACGACCGCGCGCATGCGCTCCGAGCAGCTCTGGCGCGACCTGCGCGCCAAGAACGACTGGGCCGGGTTCCTGCCGGCGCTGGAAGGCGTCGTGGCGCTGGTCCGCGAGGAGGCGGCACTTCGCGCCGAGGTACTCGGGCTCGAGCCTTACGACGCGCTGATGGAGCAATATGACCCGGGCAATCGCACCGCCGACATCACGCCTGTGTTTGCCGAGTTGAAGGCCTTCCTGAAAGGCTTCGTACCGGAGGCACTGGCCGTGCAGGAAGAGCGGCTGGCGAAACATCCGCTGCAGCCGCTTTCCGGCAGCTACCCCTTGGACAAGCAGCGCGAGCTCGGCCTCGCCATGATGGCGGCAGTCGGCTTCAACCTCACCCACGGCTCGCTGTCGGTTTCGCACCATCCGTTCTGCGGCGGGGTGCCGAGCGACGTGCGCATCACCACCCGCTACAAGACCTCGGATTTCCTGTCGGCGCTGATGGGCGTGCTGCACGAGACCGGCCATGCGCTGTACGAGCAGAACCTGCCGAAGGCCTGGGCGCACTGGCCGCTCGGCAAAGCGCGCGGCATGGCGATGCATGAAAGCCAGAGCCTGTTCGTAGAAAAGCAGATCGGCCGCAATCCAGAATTCTGGCGCTGGGCGCTGCCGGTGGTCGAAAGACACCTTGGTGAGAGGTGGACGATCGACGACATCCTGCCGCATGTGCACCGGGTCGAGCGCGGCCTGATCCGCGTCGATGCCGACGAGGTCACCTATCCGCTGCATGTCATCCTGCGCTACGAACTGGAGCAGGAGCTTGTCTCGGGACGGCTGGAAGCAGCAGACCTGCCCGAGGCCTGGGATGCCAAAATGCGCGATTATCTCGGCCTGTCGACATCAGACAATCCGGCTGATGGTCCGATGCAGGACGTCCACTGGCCGGGTGCCGCCTTCGGCTATTTCCCCTCCTACACGCTCGGCGCCATGATGGCGGCGCAGCAATGGGCGGCGCTGACCAGAGATCATCCTTCAGCCGACGAAGACCTCGCCAAGGGCGATTTCGCCGCGATCAACGACTGGCGCCGCAAAAGGATCTGGTCGCAAGGCTCGCGCTGGTCGACGCCGGAACTGCTCGAACGCGCCACCGGCGAAAAGCTCAATGCCGCGCATTTCACCGATCACCTGAAGAAGCGGTACGGGAACTGAGCCGCTTCATCTATTCCAGGTTCTTGCCGCGGTGACCGCGGAAATCCGCGAAACTGGCCTTTACTTTGGTGGGAAAGCCTCTGAAAAAGGAGTTCTTCCAAGTTGGGCGAGCGTAGATGTCTGCCTGTTACAGTTTTCATAGGGTGAAGTCTTTCTGGCCCCGCTTGGTATTTTTCATCTTATTGATCGGTCTGAGTTCTCCGGCCATGTCCGACGACATGGTTTTCAAGGGTCCGGCAGAAAGCTGGGTAAAGCAGCTTGATATTCCGGCTGCCGATCCCGCCCGATCGGATCAAATCAAGAATGGCGTTTCATGGCTGCTCTCGGACGACCAGATCAAGCATCGCGCCGGCGGCTATGTCGAGTACTCGCGCACCGTCTATAAAATCGTCGACCGTCCCGGCCTGGACCGTGGCGCGAGTATCGATCTGCAGTTCGATCCGTCCCGGCACAAGGTCACGCTCAACCATCTTCACATCATCCGCGATGGCGCCGTTCTGGACCGGCTGGAAGGCGTCGAATTCGACATCTTCCGCAGGGAAAGAGACGCCGAGAAAGGCGTCTTCGACGGCTGGCTGACTGCACATGTCAACATCGATGACGTGCGTGCCGGCGACATCGTCGATTACGGGTCGACCTACGAAGTAACACCGCTGGTCGGCAAGGACCTTTTCTTCAAGAATTTCTCCACCGAATGGGAAGAGCCGGTAGCGCTTCTCCGCACAAGCATCATTTGGCCTTCGGGCCAGCCGCTCCAGATCAAGACAAGGGGAACCCGACTTAAGCCCTCAATCTCCCCGACTGGGCCGGACACCACCTATCTATGGGAGATTCCAAACCCGAAACCGGTCAATGTCGAGGATAACCTGCCCGTGACCTATCCAGGCTGGGGCTCCATCGATGTCGCGTCTACCGCGAATTGGCAAAGCGTGGTCGATGCCGTTGCGCCCTATTACAAGCCAGCGACCACTTTTCCCCCGGCTTTTGCCGCAAAGCTCGACGACATCGCTCTGCGACATCCGGTGCCGGAGGACCGAATGGTCGAGGCAATGCGGTTGGTGCAGGACCAGATCCGCTATGTAAGCCTGTCGATGGGTGCCGGTTCCTACGTTCCGCGTGATCCAGCGACGGTCATCCTGAGCGGGTTCGGTGACTGCAAGGACAAGGCCCTGCTGCTGGTCTCGTCGCTTGTGCGGCTTGGCATTGCTGCCGAGGTCGCCTTGGCCGATCTCGACGAGGGACGGGCCCTGGAGCAGCATCTGCCGGCGCTTCGCGATTTCGACCATGCCATAGTCAAGGCAAGGATCGGAGCAAAGACATATTGGCTGGACGCCACGAACTATCTTCAGGGCGGCAGGGCGCACAATCTCGCACAGCCGGACTACGGCTTCGCGCTGCCGCTTTCCAGCACCGGCGGGTTGGAGAAGATGCCGAGCCCTGTGCTCACCAGCCCATCGATCCAGATCGTCGAGGAATTCGACTTTCCGCGCAAACCGGGCGATCCTCTGGTACTGACGGTCTTCTCGACATATGAGGACGCCGATGCCGATTGGATGCGCGGCAATTTCGCCAGCCGGTCGCTGAGCGAGGTGTCGGACGCCTACCTGAAATACTACAACAAGCAATATCCCGGCATCCAAACCATCGCCAAGCCGGAAATCGTGGATCGCCGCGACGGCAACATAGTGAGTGTGAAGGAAAGTTATCGCTTGCCGGCGGAGGCGCTGGCGGCCAACGATCTGGCAAAGAATTTCCCGATCCGCGCGGCCGATCTCGGCAACAACTCTCTTCCAACCCCGACAATCGTCGACCGAACCGGGCCCGTCTCCCTCGGCTCCCAGTTCTACCGCCGCCACAAGGTGACCGTGCGCAACCTCAAGGCGAGGTTTTCCGGCGAATCGATGAAAAACGTCGTGACTCCCTACCTGTCTCTCAAGGCGTCCTGGTCCAACACGCCCACCGAATTTCAACTTGAATGGAACTTTCAGACGCTGGCAAGTGAAGTGCCGGCCAAGGCGATTGCCGATTATCTGAAAACCGTCGATGAGGTCGCAGACCAAATTCGCTGGCAGTACGATTTTACCTATGAAGAGCCGCCTGCCGATGTGCAGCTCAGCGATCCGGCAAAGGAGCAGCGACAGACCGTCGCCAGCATGCTTTTGTTGTCGTTGCTTGTCGGCGTTCCCCTCTTCATCGCCTATCGACGCGGCAAACGCCGAGCTTTCGGTAGCTGAAGAATCCCGGCCGTCGCGGGCAGACCTACTCGGCCGCGCCCCTGAAAGCATTCGCACCGGTATCGAACTGCAGCTTGGCCAGCCGCGCATAGATGCCGCCCTTGGCGACCAGGCTCTGATGTGTGCCTTCCTCGACGATGCGGCCGCCATCCATGACCAGGATGCGATCGGCCTTCAGCACGGTTGCCAGCCGATGGGCGATGACGATCGTGGTGCGGCCCTGCATCAGCCGGTCCAGCGCCGTCTGCACCAGCGTCTCGCTTTCGGCATCGAGTGCCGAGGTCGCCTCGTCGAGCAGAAGGATCGGCGCATCGCGCAGAATGGCGCGGGCGATCGCCACGCGCTGGCGCTGGCCGCCCGACAGCGTCACGCCGCGCTCGCCGACCTGGCTGTCATAGCCTTTTTCGAGCTTCAGGATGAACTCGTCGGCAAGCGCGTCCTTCGCCGCCGCCTCGATCTCGGCCTGGCTGGCACCGGGCCGGCCAAAGCCGATATTGTCGCGCGCGCTCGCCGCAAAAATGGTGACGTCCTGCGGCACGATGGCGATGCGCGCGCGGATCGCGGCCGGATCGGCCTCGCGCAGATCGATCCCGTCGATGACGATCCTGCCGGCCTCCGGATCGTAGAAGCGCAGAAGCAGCGAAAACACCGTGCTCTTGCCGGCGCCGGATGGCCCGACGATCGCCACCGTCTCACCGGGTTTGACCTGAAAGCTCAGGCCATGGACGGCGGCGCGGTCGGGTCGGGCCGGATAGGAGAAGGAGACAGCGTCGAAGCTGACCGCGCCTCTCGCCTTTGCCGGCAGCGGCTTCGGATCGGCGGGCGCCTGGATCCCGGGTTTCTCGGCCAGGATCTCGGTCAGCCGTTCGGCGGCGCCCGCTGCCTGGGACAGTTCGCCCCAGACTTCCGACAGGGCGCCGAGGGCGCCGGCGGCGAACACCGAATAGAGCAGGAATTGGCCAAGCGTGCCCGGCGACAGCGACCCGTCGAGCACGTCGCGCGAACCGAACCATAGCACCGCCACGACCGACGAAAAGATCATGAAGATGGCGAAGAAGGTGAGAAAGGAGCGGGCAAAGATCGAGGCCCGCGCCGCTTCGAACGCTGCTTCCACGGCGGATGAAAAATACCCGGTTACAAGCTTCTCGTTGGTGAAGGCCTGCAGGGTGCGCACCGCGCCGATCTGCTCGCTGGCGTAGGCGGTGGCATTGGCCAGAGTATCCTGCGCCAGCCGTGACTTGCGCCGCACCGAGCGGCCGAAGGCGACTAGCGGCAGCACGATTAGCGGAATGGCCGCGATGACCAGGCCGGACAGTTTTGGGCTGGTGAAGACCATCATCGCCACGGCGCCGAGGCCAAGAATGACGTTGCGCAAAGCCACCGAGGCGGTAGCACCGACGGCCGATTTGACCTGCGTCGTGTCGGCGGAGAGCCGCGAGACGATCTCGCCCGACTGGGCGGTATCGAAGAAGGATGGAGACAACGTGGTGACATGGGCAAAGACATCGCGGCGGATATCGGCAACGACGCGCTCGCCGAGCGTGATGACGAAATAGTAGCGGCTGGCGGACGCCGCCGCCAGCACGGCGGCCATCACCACCAGCATGGCGAAATATTCGGCAATGAAGCTGGAATCGGAAGCGGAAAAGCCGTGATCTATCATCCGCCGCACGGCCAGCGGCAGCGCCAGCGTCGTCGCCGCCGCCACGGCCAGCGAAACGATCGCGCCGATGACCATTTTGCGGTAATGCATGATATAGGGAAACAGGCGCTGCAGCGGCCTCAGCGAGCGCCTGCGCTCGTCTGCATCGCCGCTGATGTTCGCCATGACCCGTTTCCTTTGGCCCTTTGAGGTTTGCGCCATCAATATGCGCTTGCCGCGGCCTTGTGATTCAATTCCGGCTGATGTATAGGCTCGCCGACCGTTTTAGAAGCCGTGGCTCCTTATTAGCTGCGGCTTCGAGTTTTAAAAAGGGGCGCTTCGACGCAGGCTTCAGCCCGTCGGCAGCATCCGGCAGCCAGGAACAGAACCATGAAGACCGACATCCATCCCGACTATCACACCATCAAGGTCGTCATGACCGACGGCACCGAATACATGACCCGTTCGACCTGGGGCAAGGAAGGCGATACGATGAACCTCGATATCGACCCGACCACTCATCCGGCCTGGACCGGCGGCCAGCAGACCCTGCTCGACCGCGGTGGCCGCCTGTCGAAGTTCAAGAAGCGTTTCGAAGGTTTCGGCCTCTAAGCACTGGCGTTTCGCTGATCGAGAAACCCGCCCTCGTGGCGGGTTTTTTATTGATTGGGCCTCAGCGGCAATCATCTCAGGTTTGGTGTTGCCCCTCACCCTTACCCTCTCCCCGTGAAGAACGGGAAGTGGGGTCGCCGGCGCTGGAGTTCCCCCTCTCCCGTCACTAACGGGGAGAAGGTGCCGGCAGGCAGATGAAGGGGCAGCGCCCCGCTTCCGCAGTTGATCGCCACCACCTAACGGCCTGTCCTACGAGGACGGCGGCCTACCCGTCCACCAGCTCGCGCAGCGCCATTCGCTTGTAAGCGGCAACCAGCCTGTCGCCTTCTTCTCGCCCGACCGAGATCGCCAGCCGCATGGCCGCTTCGCCCATCTGCCAGATGAGAAACGCCGTCGCTTCCAGTGCCGCCGGATCGGCAGACGGCCGCAGTCTTTTCAGCACCGCAGTGAGGAATTCGGCGTTGGCCCGGCTGTCGGCAAGCTCAAGCTCGCGCAATGCTTTGTCGGCCTGTGTCCCCGACCAGATGTCGCGCATCACCGGCTCGGCCAGGAACATTCCGTAGTAGATATCCACCAGTTCCGAAAATGCCCGGCGCAGGCCTTCGGCGTCATTGACCTCCGCCAGTGCCGCGGCAATGCAGGCCTGGCTTTCCGCGGTGTAGCGCTCGGCCAGTGCCCAGATGATCGCCCGCTTGTCCGGGAAGAACTGGTAGAGCGAGCCGATCGACACGCCGGCCCTCTCGGCCACCTCTCCCATGCGCATGGCGTCGCTGCCTTGCTCGGCGATCAGCGCCGAGGCGGCGGCCAGCATCCGCTCGACCCGCTCGCGGCTGCGCTGCTGGCTCGGTGCCCGGCGCGGCGATGCGATCTGGCCGTCCTGTGAATCCGATACGGCAGAGCCTTCCATCACTGTCTCCCGACGAACAATCAACAAATTGGCTTGACTCGCAAAATACGAGGGTTTATCACGTTTTGCAAATGTGAGGATTACTCACATTTCAAACTGAGGAAAATGGGCATGAACCCTACTGTAACGAGACCAACTTTGATCCTCGGCGGCACCGGCAAGACCGGCCGTCGCCTCGCCGAGCGGCTGACGGCGCGGGGCCTGCAGGTACGGATAGGCTCGCGCTCGGGCACGCCACCCTTCGACTGGGAAAACAAAACCACTTGTGAACCCGTGCTTGATGGTGTCGGCGCCGTCTACATCAGCTACTATCCTGATCTTGCGGTGCCCGGCGCGGCCGACACGGTCGGCGCCTTCTCTCGCCTTGCCGTGCAGTGTGGTGTGCACCGGCTGGTGCTGCTGTCGGGGCGCGGCGAACCGGAAGCGCAACGTGCCGAAGAGATGCTGAAAGCCTCAGGCGCCGATTGGGACGATCCTGCGCTGCGCCTGGTTTTCCCAGAACTTCAGTGAGGGGTTTCTCGTGGATGCCCTGCGCGAGGGCGAGGTGGCGTTGCCGGTCGGCAATGTCGGTGAGCCATTCGTCGATGCCGACGATATCGCGGACGCCGCCTTTGCCGTACTAACCCGGCAGGGCCATATCGGCCAGCTCTACGAGTTGGCCGGGCCGCGGCTGCTGAGCTTCGCCGACGCGGTCGCCGAGATCGGCAGGGCCGTCGGCCGCGACATTCGTTTCAAGCGGATTTCACACGCCGAGTTCACCGCCGCCATCGCCGAGCATGAGTTGCCGGCCGAGTTCGCGTGGCTGCTCAACGAGCTGTTCACCGAAGTCCTCGACGGCCGCAACGAGTCGCTGACAGACGGCGTCGAGCGCGTGCTCGGCCGTGCCCCAAAGGACTTTTCCGCCTACGCAACCGAAACCGCCTCAACCGGCATCTGGAGCAACTGACATGATCATGAAACTGCTTCCCACCCTCACTTTCGTCGCTGCCATTGGCTCAGGCGTTGTCGGCGGCGTTTTCTTCGCCTTCTCCAACTTTATCATGCCGGCGCTCGGCCGCTTGCCTGCCGGAGGCGGCATCGCCGCCATGAATTCGATCAACATCACCGTGATTACGCCGGCATTCATGACCGCGCTTTTCGGCACCGGGCTGGTCTGTCTTGTCCTTGCCGCCGGCGCTCTTATCGGCTGGAGCCAACCGGGTGCATTCTGGCTCCTCGCCGGCGCCCTGATCTACCTCGTCGGCAACCCGATCGTGACGATGATGTTCAACGTGCCGCTCAACAACGCCCTGGCCGCCGTCGATCCGACAAGCGCCAACGGCGCTGCAGTATGGGCCACTTATCTCAGGGACTGGGTGATGTGGAACCATGTCCGCACCATCACCGCCATCGTGGCGCTGGGCTGCTTCATCTTCGCCTGGCGGTGAATGCAGGACGGAAGTGTAAAAGGCCTCAGGCAGGGTCTTTTGACTTATCGCCCTTGCGGTCGGCATGGCCCAGATCGCGATCCGGATCGATGACGTCGCGAACCAGTTGCTTGAGCTTTGCGGCGTCGGGGAAACCGCCGTCCCGCTTGCGGTCCCAGACCAGCGTGTCATTGCAGGAAATGGTGAAGATGCCGCCGGTGCCGGGCACCAGCGTCACTTCGCCCAGATCGGTGCCGAAGGTCGACAGCAGCTCCTGCGCCATCCAGCTGGCCCTGAGCAGCCACAGGCACTGGGTGCAATAGGTGATGCGGACGCGGGCTCTGTCTGACACGTTCATGTCTCGGTCTCATCTGCGCGAACTGTGGTTACGGCAAATCGATCGTGTATCGGGTCGTTGCCAAGAGCTATGGATATTGCGATCCAGATCGGCCAGACCATAACCAAGACCAACGCGGCGTATGCACCGACAATCTCCAGCCGGGAGAAGTCCTGCGCGACCCCAGGAGCGCTGCCCCAAGCCTGAACAGTGTACCACCCTCCCATGAACATTATGGGCAAAGCGCCGAGAAATTTCATTCCCTGCCGCCGAACAGCCTTTCGTACGGGTAGTCCGATTCTATTTTTGTCATCCTGGTCATGCACTATGAGCGCCGCGAACCGCTTGCCGATTGGCTGGCCAGAGGTCAACTCCATGACAAAGAGATAAGACGCGAGAACGACCAGTTCGAGGAAACCCAGATCCAATGCTGCCGGTCGGATATTGCCCTGCGAATCCAAATCAAATGAGATGGAGGGATTTCCTTCAGACTGTGAGCCCGAAGCCGTTCCCAGCGCCCATTCGGCGACCGTCATACCGAACAGCGACGTTCTGCATATCTGCCAATCGTAACGGGCAAATGATGGATCACTTGCTCCGTTTAACGTAGCCGCCTGACATAGTCTCCAGTTCAACCAAAAGCTGCCTTTGACTCCGCCGTCAGTTAGCAGAAACAAACCCGCTACAAGTGCGTAAAGAGGTATCAGGACGATAAGATAGTCGATGATCGAAGCGAACAGCCGGCGCCATATGCCACCCCGGCGAGGCCAGGACATCGCGTCAGAAAAACGAGCCTCGTCAGTGTCAGTCATCCGTCCCCCATCAGTAACTGACAGCTCTAGAAGAAAGATACGTGGTCGATGCGCGGCGTTCTCAACTTACGCCGCGCTGAGCTTCGCCAAGGTCTCCTCGTCGACCTCGAAATTGGCGTAGACGCTCTGCACGTCGTCGTCGTCTTCGAGCGTCGCGACCAGCTTCATCAGCGATTGTGCACGCTCCTCGTCGACCGCGATATTGGTCTGCGGCTTCCAGATCGGCTTCACTGATTCAGCCTCGCCGAGTGCGCCTTCCAGCGCCTTCGACACTTCGCCGAGATTCTCGAAGGCGCAATAGATCGTGTGGCCTTCCTCGTCCGACTGGACATCGTCGGCGCCGGCCTCGATCGCTGCGTCCATCACCTTCTCGGCGCTGCCGGCCGATGCCGGATAGTAGATCTCGCCGACGCGGTCCCACATGAACGAAACCGAGCCGGTCTCGCCCATCGCCCCGCCGGCTTTGGTGAAGGCAGCGCGCACATTCGACGCCGAGCGGTTGCGGTTGTCGGTCAGCACCTCGACGATCAGCGCGACGCCGCCTGGCCCGTAACCCTCGTAGCGAACGGCTTCGTAGGTCTCGGCATCGCCCATCGACGCCTTGTTGATGGCCCGCTGGATGTTGTCCTTCGGCATCGACACCGCCTTGGCGTTCTGCACCGCAAGGCGCAGGCGCGGGTTCATCGATGGATCAGGCGTGCCGCTCTTGGCGGCGACGGTGATTTCGCGCGCCAGCTTGGAAAACATTTTCGATCGCACCGCATCCTGGCGGCCCTTGCGATGCATGATGTTCTTGAACTGTGAATGGCCAGCCATGGCACCCCTGTCGTTTTCTCGGCTAGAGCATCTGCGGCCTGGTGAACCACCCGGCGCCTTGCAAAATGCTCGAATTCAAAATTTCAGAACGTCCTGCTGCGTCCGGACGGACGTACGGCGCTCTCTGTCGGAATGGCCGGCTTATAGATAAATCGGCTCAATTCGTCCAGCCGCGCCATTGCGTCGGACACGCAAGGGGCTCAAGGCCCGAAAGTGGCAGGCTTCGGCAACCTTTCATCCCTCAAGATCGGATTTCAGCCGGTCGAGGATGCTGATCGCCTGCGTGGCATATTGACTGATCCAGCGGTCGTGGATGTGCTTGATCGGCAGCGCGTTGAGATGGTTCCAGCGTTCGCGCCCCTCGCGGCGCACCACGACCAGGTCGGCCTCCTCCAGCACCTTCAGATGCAGCATGACCGTGCAGCGGTCCATGTCTGGGAAGGCATCGCACAGCATGCCGGTGGTCTGCGGCGCATCCTTCAGCCGGTCCAGCAACGCACGCCGGCGCGGATGCGCCAGCGCCTTGAAAACATTGTCGTCCTGCGCCGTGCTTGACATGTTATGTTTTTATAACATAATACCGTTGCATTCAAGGAAGGAGCTGTGGATATGTCTCTTGGATTCAGGGTTTCTGGCCGCATCGGCAAACCCGTCGCAGAAGTCTTCGATGCGGTCGTCAATCCGAAGAAGCTCAGCGGCTACTTCACCACGATCGGCGGCGCCAGCGCACCGCTGCTGGCGGGCGCCACCGTCATCTGGTGGGGCAAGGTTCCCGTGGAGGTCGACAAGGTGGAGAAAGACAGCCGCATCGTGCTGCGCTGGGATGCGACCGACGCCGACGGCGAGCCCGCCTACAAGACCCGCATCGAGATGAATTTCGAGCCGCTCGACGACGGCGGTACCTTCGTCACCATCGCCGAAACCGGCTGGCACGAGGACGCGGTCGGCCTGAAGAAATCCTACCTCAATTGCGAGGGCTGGTCGCAGATGCTGGCCTGCATGAAGGCCTATGTCGAATACGGCATCAATCTGCGCGACGGCTATTACCGCAGCGAGATGAAGGGCGAGCCGGCCAACGAGAACAACATCTGAGAGCAAATGGAGTAAGAATGACCGCGAAGATCACCGGCGGCATCAACATCGCGATGAAAGTCCCGCCGCATCAATACCAGGCAACGATCGCCTTCTATCGCGACGTCATCGGCCTGAAGCCATTCACGGCCAAACCGCCGGCCGTCGGCTTCGAACTCGGTCCCAATCGACTGTGGATCGACGAGGCGCCGATGATGAGCCAGGCCGAGATCTGGCTGGAACTGTTCACCGATGATTTTCCGGCCGCAGCGGAGCATCTCGCCAAGGCCGGTGTCGTGCGCTGCGACGCCATCGAGGCACTGGGTGAAGGCTTTCGCGGCGGCTGGATCACCAACCCGGCCGACATCATTCACCTGGTGCGCGAACCCGATGCCTGGTGAACAGGCGGCACCGTGGAAAGGAGGACGATATGGAAATCCGCGAAACACCGACCGCCGAAGCCGGCATGCTGATAAGGCGGCCGGTCGCCGACGTATTCGAAGCCTTCGTCGATCCGGCGATCACGACGAAGTTCTGGTTCACCCATGGCAGCGACAGGTTGGACAGCGGCAAGGAAATCCATTGGGAATGGCGCATGTATGGCGTCTCGACGACGGTCAATGTCCGTGAAATCGTCGAAAACAAGAAGATCTTGATGCAATGGAGCGATCCGCCGACCACGGTGGTGTGGACCTTTACCGAGATGCCGGGCGCCACGACCTTTGTCGAGGTCCGCAATTTCGGCTTTGCCGGCAGCCTCGATGAGCAGGTCAAGCAGGCGATCGATTCGACCGGCGGTTTTGCGCTGGTGCTCGCCGGCGCCAAGGCGTGGCTGGAGCAAGGCGTGATGCTAGGCCTGATCGGCGACCGCCATCCGAAAGGCGTGCCGGGGCATTAGGTCAGCCGCGGTGGGTCATCCTCAGTGCCCGCCGCCCTTTGCCTTCTTCCGCCGCCGCGCCAGCATGTTGAGCCCTTCGACCAGGGCCGAAAAACCCATGGCGGCGTAGATATAGCCTTTCGGCACATGATAACCCATGCCGTCGGCGATCAGGGTCATGCCGATCATCAGCAGGAAGCCCAGCGCTAGCATGACGATGCTGGGGTTCTTGGCGATGAAATCGGCCAGCGGCCCGGCCGCCAGCATCATCACGCTCACCGCCACGATCACCGCGATGTACATGATCGCGATTTCGTCGGTCATGCCGACGGCGGTGATGATCGAGTCGATCGAAAAGACGAGGTCGAGCAGCAATATCTGGAAAATCGCGCCGGCCAGCGAAAGCTGCAGCGTCTCGCCCATCATGGTGTCCTGGTGATCATCGAGATCGACCGTGTGGTGGATCTCCTTGGTCGCCTTCCAGACGAGAAACAGGCCGCCGGCGATCAGGATCAGGTCGCGCCATGAAAACCCGTGGCCGAAGGCGGTGAATATAGGCGTCGTCAGTTGGACGATGATCGAGATGGTGGCCAGCAGGATCAGCCGCATCACCAGCGCGGCGGAGATGCCGAGCCGCCGGGCGCGGGCTCGCTGCGCTACCGGCAATTTGTTGGTCAGGATCGAGATGAAGATCAGATTGTCGATGCCGAGCACGACCTCCAGCACGATCAGCGTCAGCAGCGCGACCCACGCAGTCGGGTCGGAGACAAAGGCGAAATGCGGCGCCAGGAATTCGACTAGCTGCATGGAGGTCGTCCCCTCTACGATCTAGAGCAGTTTCGCCGGCAATTGGGTATTGCAAGCGTCTATATCAATGTCACGACCAGAAGGATGGAGCCGTTTCCTCGAGCCGCGGGCCGCGGCGAAACGGCGCGATCCGTTCGGTCAGGCCGCTACGGTCGGAAATGTCGACGCCGACACCGCACAATGTCGCAGGTCCCGTCGACGCCTCGAAGCGTCCCTTCGGCACTTTGGACAAGAACCGGTTGAGCGGCTCCTCCTTGTCCATGCCGAGCGAGGAATCGTAATCGCCGCACATGCCGGCATCGGAAATATAACCGGTGCCGCCATTGAGAATCTGGTGATCGCCGGTCGGCTGATGGGTGTGGGTGCCGACAACAAGACTGGCACGGCCGTCGACGAAATGAGCGAAGCACATTTTTTCCGAGGTCGCCTCGGCATGGAAATCGATGACGATTGCATCGGCCTGCTCGCCAAGCGGACAAGCGGCAAGTTCGCGCTCGCCGGCCTGGAACGGATCGTCTAGCTCGGGATGCATGAACACCCGACCCATGATGTTGGCGACCAGCACGCGCGCGCCGTTCCTGGCGATATAGACGCCTGAGCCGCGCCCCGGCGTACCCTTGGGGAAATTGGACGGACGCAGGAAGCGTTCTTCGCGCGGCGCGAAAATCAGCGCATCGCGCTGGTCCCAGACATGGTTGCCGGTGGTGACGACATCGGCGCCGGCCGAGATCGTCTCGCGAAAAATCTCCTCGGTGATGCCGAAGCCTCCGGCGGCGTTCTCGCCATTGACGATGACGAAGTCGAGTTTGAAATCCGAGATCAGGCCGGGCAGTTGTTCCCACACCGCCGTACGTCCTGTCTTGCCGACCATGTCGCCGAGGAAGAGAAGTCTCATATAAGCGCGATCCCGAACCGAAGGTCAGCGAAGCAAAAGCTGCATGACTTTCGGAAAAGACCATGCGTCCAGGAACTTATCTACAATTTCGGCGCGAACCGGCGCAACCCGCTCTCGGTGAGTATTTCGGGAATGATCACGTCATGCGGCTCGTCCGGCACCAGGGCCACCTCCTGGCAGTCGAAGGCAATGCCGATCAGCCGCGGCTGCTGGCCCTTGTCGGCCAGCCGCCCGATCGCCCGATCGTAATAGCCTGCGCCGTACCCGATTCGGTGCCCGCGCGCATCGAAGGCGGCAAGCGGCACCAGCATAAGCTGCGGATCGAGCACCTCGGCTTCCTCATGCGGCCCGACTGTGCCGAAACCCATGTCGATCATCGGCGCGCCGCGCACCAGTTCGCGAAAAACGATGGTGGTCTTGTCGAGGATGGCCGGTAGGCAGAGCCTTGCGCCCTTCTCGCGCAGGGCAAACATCAGCGGCCGGACGTCGACTTCCGAGCGCATCGGCCAGAAACCGGAGACGATCTGGCCCGGCTCGACCGTGATCCGGTCGCGCGCCGTCTCGGCCATTTCGAGTGCTGCCTCCACACGCCAGAAAGGATCGAGCGCATCGCGGCGCCCGAGGGCTTGGTTGCGGAGATTTTTTTTCAGGTCTTTTGGGGATGCCATGCGCCGACGGTAGAAAAGGTCAGATTTGGATGGAGTGTTACGAGCGACGTTTTGGAGGAGCGGGGCGAACTTGTCGTTCGTGAGCACCGCACAAAGCGGCGCGACGACAAGATCCGCCAGATGGCCTTTTCGATAGGTGACGATCCACACAACCGGTGGAGAGAGCGATCCCGGGAACCTACAAAGTAGGTGGGCGCCGTATGAGAAAACCCACGGGTCTTCCCAGGGACAGCTCCCTAGGGATCATTAAGGCCCCGGGGAAAATGTTCTCCTGCCGGGAAGCGCAGACCGTCATCCCCAATATAGGCTGACGCCACACCAAGCGCCAGAGAGGCGACATGTTTCGAGGCGTAATTCGACGCAGAACCCCTCGGCGAGGGCCGCGCCGGTAGATCCCCGCTTCGCCAGCGACGCCTTGCACAGCGAAGGCCGCGTCCTTAGGGTCGCGCGATGAACTCGGGAGCAAAAATGGGTTTCGAAGGCACGGCGGCCTATGTTGCCGACAAGGATCTGATGGTGGCGGTCAACGCGGCGATCGCGCTTGAGCGGCCATTGCTGGTCAAGGGCGAGCCCGGCACCGGCAAGACCGAACTTGCCCGTCAGGTGGCGGCAGCGCTCGGCCTGGATTTGATCGAATGGCACGTCAAATCGACCACCCCGGGCGCAGCAGGGCCTCTATGAATATGATGCCGTCTCGCGGCTGCGCGACAGTCAGCTCGGCGACGAGCGCTTCAACGACATCCGCAATTACATCAAGCGCGGCAAGCTGTGGGACGCCTTCGCCGCCGGCAAGAAGGTGGTGCTTCTGATCGACGAGATCGACAAGGCCGATATCGAATTCCCCAACGATCTGTTGCAGGAACTGGATAGGATGGAGTTCTTTGTCTACGAGACCGGCCAGACCATCCGCGCCACCGTCCGGCCGATCGTCATCATCACCTCCAACAACGAAAAAGAGCTGCCGGACGCCTTCCTGCGCCGCTGCTTCTTCCACTACATCCGCTTTCCCGACGTCGAGACGCTGCACAAAATTGTCGACGTGCACTATCCCGGCATCAAGCAGAACCTGGTGCGCGCCGCACTCACGCAATTCTATGAAATCCGCGATGTGCCGGGCCTCAAGAAGAAGCCGTCGACCTCCGAGGCACTCGACTGGATCCGCCTGCTGGTTGCCGACGACATCGCGCCCGAGGATCTGCGCGCCGACGCGAAGAACGCGCTGCCCAAGCTGCACGGCGCCTTGTTGAAGAACGAACAGGACGTGCATCTGTTCGAGCGCCTGGCCTTCATGGCGAGACGGCAAGGGTGAGGGGCGGTCGACGAAAGCCGCCGGACAGCGCTTTCCCGTCGCTGGACCGTTGCCGCCAGCGAGGCGTGAAGGCAGCTTCGTGTTGCCGAGTTCAGAGGGAAATGAAATGACCGAGATCACCGTCCGCCCGCTTGCGCAATCCGACCATGCCGACTGGCGGCGTCTGTGGACCGCCTATCTCACCTTCTACGAAACCAAGCTGCCGGAAGACGTTTACGCCGTCACCTGGAAGCGGCTGTTCACGGCGGGCGAGTTCGAGCCAAAGGGTTTTGTCGCCACCCTCGACGGCAAGGCCGTCGGCCTGACGCACTATCTCTACCATCGCTCCTGCTGGTCGCAGATAAATAACTGTTATCTGCAGGACCTGTTCGCCGACCCCGATGTGCGCGGCAAGGGCGTCGGCGCCGCCCTGATCGAAGCGGTCAAGCAGGAAGCCGGCAAGATCGGCGTCAAGAACGTCTACTGGATGACGCACGAAACCAACACCACCGCACGCAAGCTCTACGACCACGTGGCGCGCAGGACCGGCTTTATCGAATATGATCTGCTCTGATGAAGCCAACGATTGAAATAATCACCTGTGCGCAATATATTGCGCACGATCAGGGGCGACAGTGCCGCGGATCGAGACCAACACGCGCAAGATTGTCACGAGGCTTTTACGTGACGGCTGGGTGAACGTAGGCGGCGGCAAACACGAGAAGTACGAGCATCCGGAAAGGCCGGAGATCATGATTATCGTGCCGCGGCATCGCGAACAATCTCTGGGTGTTGCGCGGTCGATCGCCCGGCTTGCTGGATGGATTTAAGGACGAATCATGACGCACTATGTCGGAATTCTTGACGGCGCAGATGAAGTCTGGGGAGTGCGGGTGCCTGATCTTCCCGGATGTCACGGCGGTGGCGCAAGTCCCGAAGAGGCGATAGCCGATGCGACTTCTGCCGTTCGCGAATGGGCAGAGACACGAATGGCGAAGAACTTGCCCTTGCCCGCCGCGCGCACTGTGGCAGATCTGCTCCGACTGGGCGAAGTCGATAGCGCTGCCGGTGAATCCGCCGTGATGATCCCTGTGCTGATCGATTCCGGACGGCCTGTCCGGGCCAATCTGTCGCTCGACGCAGGTCTTTTGGCGGCAATCGACGAAGAAGCGGGTCGGCGTGGTCTGACGCGTTCCGCCTTTATCGCCAGCGCCGCACGGGAGAAGATCGAGGGACACAGATAAAGTCGGACCATGTTCATCCCCTTCTTCCTCGAACTGAAGGCAGCGCGGGTTCCGGTCTCGCTCCGCGAATATCTGTCGCTGCTGGAGGGGTTGGAAGCCGGGCTGGTCGACTATGATGTCGAGGGCTTTTACTATCTCGCCCGCGCCGCGCTGGTGAAGGACGAGCGCCACATCGACCGCTTCGACCAGGTCTTTTCGCACATCTTCAAAGGTGTCGAGACGCTGGCTGGCGAAAACGCGGTCGATGTCGAAAACATCCCTGAGGAATGGCTGCGGAGCCTCGCTGAAAACCACCTGTCGGACGAGGAGAAAAAACTGGTCGAGGCGCTGGGTGGCTTCGAAAAGCTGATGGAGACGCTGAAGAAGCGGCTGGAGGAACAAAAGAGCCGGCATCAGGGCGGTTCGAAATGGATCGGCACCGGCGGCACCTCGCCCTTCGGCGCCTATGGCTACAATCCCGAAGGCGTGCGCATCGGCCAGCACGAAAGCCGCAACCGCCGCGCGGTAAAAGTCTGGGACAGGCGCGAGTTCAGGAATTTCGACGATGCCGTCGAGCTCGGCACCCGCAACATCAAGGTCGCGCTGAAGCGGTTGCGCCGCTGGGTGCGCGAAGGCGCCGAAGAGGAATTCGACCTGCCTGGCACCATCCACGCCACCGCCGAGCACGGTTATCTTGACGTCAAGACACAACCCGAACGTCGCAATGCCGTGAAGCTGCTGATGTTCTTCGATGTTGGCGGCTCGATGGACGACCATATCAGGAGTGTCGAGGAGTTGTTTTCGGCCGCCCGCGCCGAGTTCCGCCAGCTCGAATATTTCTACTTCCACAACTGCCTCTACGAAGGCGTGTGGAAGGATAATCGCCGCCGCCATGCCGAGGTGATTCCGACCTTCGACCTCATCTATAAATATGGGCCCGACTACAAGGTGATCGTCGTCGGCGACGCCTCGATGAGTCCCTATGAGATCGCCCATCCCGGCGGCTCGGTCGAGCACTGGAACCAGGAGGCCGGCGCGGTCTGGCTCGGCAGGCTGCTGCAGCAATGGCCGAACGCCATTTGGCTCAATCCGGAAGACGCGAAGAACTGGGGCTATACCCATTCCATTGCCATGATCCGCGATATCTTTGGCGGCCGCATGTTTCCGCTGACGCTCGCCGGCCTCGAAGCCGCGACGAAGCAACTTTCAAGGAAGCACTGAATGGATCCACGCAAAACAGGACGGTCGACCTGTTTCCTTTGCCTGCAATGCGGTGTCCAGTTCGCGGCGACAGCGACGCCGCCGCAACATTGCCCGATCTGCGAAGACGAGCGGCAATATGTGCGCTGGGAGGGCCAGGCCTGGATCACGCCGGAAGAGCTCGCGGCCGGCCATCGGATCGTGATGAGGGACGACGCCGGCGTGCTCGCCTTCGGCATAGAGCCGCGCTTCGCCATCGGCCAGCGGGCGTTGCTGGCGCAAACGCCGCACGGCAATGTGCTGTGGGACTGCATCTCGATGGTCAGCGACGAGGCGGTGGCCGAGATCAACCGCCGGGGCGGCCTGGCCGCCATCGCCATTTCGCATTGCCATTATCATTCGGCAATGGTCGAGTGGAGCGAGGCGTTTGGCGGCGTGCCGATTTATCTGCATGCCGATGATCGTCAGTGGATCATGCGGCCGCATCCGGCGATCATCAGCTGGGAAGGCGAAACGCGCGCCATAAACCCGTCGCTGACGCTCATCCGCTGCGGCGGCCACTTTGCCGGTGGCCAGGTGCTGCACTGGAAGCGCGACGGCGGCAATGCCATGCTGGCCGGCGACATCCTGCAGGTGACGCCTACGCGCCGTCATGTCAGCTTCATGTACAGCTACCCGAACTATATCCCGCTCAATGCGACGAAAGTGCTCGGCATCAAGGCCGCGCTGGAGCCTTTCACGTTCGACCATATCTACGGCGCATGGTGGAACCAGAATGTCATCGGAGACGCAAAGGCGGCATTTTCAGCATCGGTTGGGCGCTATCTCGCGGCCATCGCCTGAGGAATTCGTCGCATCAGGATAGGAAATACGAGCAAACGCCGTAACAAATGCCTATTTCAGGCGAAGTTGGGAAGGCAACCCAAATAGCGACATAAGCTAAGAGGAAAAAATGGACAGCCACACCTACCCCGTTAACCGCACCGATGCCGAATGGCGCGCCCGGCTGACGCCCGAGCAATATGCGGTGATGCGCAACCATGGCACCGAGCGGCCGGGAAGCTGCGCCCTGCTGCACGAGAAGCGCGCCGGCACCTTCTCCTGCGTCGGCTGCGACCAGCCCTTGTTTGAATCCAAGCTGAAATTCGAGAGCGGCACCGGCTGGCCGAGCTTCAACGATCCCGTGCCGGGCTCGGTCGAGACCACCGTCGACCGCAGCTACGGCATGGTCCGTACCGAGTGCCATTGCGCCCGCTGCGGCAGCCATCTCGGCCATGTCTTCGACGACGGCCCGCCGCCGACCGGCCTGCGCTATTGCATCAACGGTGTGGCGCTCAAATTCGAGCCGGCCGCCTGACCGTCAGGCCACAACCACCAGGATCAGCCACAACGTGGCGCCAAGCGTCATCAGCGAGGCCTTGGCGCCACTCGATTTTCCGGCAGTTCGCCAAACGGCAAAGGTCAGGAAGATATTGTAGGGCACCGGCGCGAAATGCACCGCCAGGACTAGCGCGAGCGGCAGCTTCAGCCCAAGCAGAATGAGCGCCGCCGCCGACAACGCGACGTTGATCGCTGTGCCGACAACGACCATGTCGCGCCAGAACAGCCGATCGAGCGGCACGCCGCCCAGCCAGCGTGAGCGGAAGAAGGCGGCAACTCGCGACATAATCGTCATCGATCGACCGGCTCCCTCGCTCTGCTCACCAGAGCGGTTCTAAGGATTGCGTCTGGAAATCCTGCTTTATTCCTGACCCAGAACTTCGGCAATCGCGCGCTCGAAACGTGAGGCTTCCGTAACCAGCCAGTCGGTCATCGCCGGCCAATTGTCTTCGGCAAAACAATTCACCCGCCACATCGAATTGATGCCGAGGCCGTCGCAACTTTGTTCTGGCCTGAGCTTCAGCCTGTCTTCGATGGCCGGCTGGAACGGCTTCAACCGTGACCAGGCTTGCGTGGCACCGAGTTTCTCGTTGCGGCCGAAGAAGACGCCGACATGATTGTGCGCAGGCGCGACATACATGGAAATGACCAATGCGAAATCGGGCAGCCCACGCTGCCAGAACCACGGTCCGCGCCTCGCCAGCAGAGCCCTTTCATCCGGATGCCGTTCCGCGAACAGCGTCCAGAAGCTGCGTTGGCGGAATTCAGAGGCGCGGCGGGCGCCAAAATCGAATTCGCTCATGGTTCGATGCTCGCTCCAGCATCAGGCCGAGATTGTTGCCGAGACTGTTTCGAAATTCGCTCTGGCGAGTCATATGGCGGTGGTTTCGAGAACCGGAGCGCAGCGGACTTTTAGGTCCGTGAGCATCGGAAGCGCCGAAACACCATCGGATTGCCGCCGGAGTAGAATTTCCAGACAGTCTCTACACCATTCCAAGCGCGGCCTTGTAGAGGTCGAGAATGGATTCCTCTTCCTGCCGCTCGGCCTGGTCTTTCTTGCGCAGCCGGATGATCGACCGCATCGCCTTGGTATCGAAGCCGGTGCCCTTGGCCTCTGCGAACACTTCCTTGATGTCGTCGGCAATCGTCTTCTTCTCTTCCTCGAGCCGCTCGATGCGTTCGATGAAGGCGCGCAGCTGGCCGGCGGCAACAGTCTGGCTGGTCTCGGTGATGTCGTCGGCCATATTCTTCTCTCCGCGTCGTTTCTCGCCGCGACTCGGGGTAACCCGAGCGGCGAATTGCAGCGGTTCGATGCCCGACCGGGCGCGGCGGGTCAAGGTGCTATCGATGCGGCATGAAGGGGTTGGGCACGCCTTAAGGTGTGTTGAGATTCAGGTCAGGCCGAGCCGAAAACGATGGCTGCCGAGAACCGGAGCGGAGCGTACCTGAGTACGTGAGCACCGGAAGTGCAGGAAGCCGGCGTTTGCAGGCCGGCATCACCTGAATATCAGCACACCTTACCCGAATGCGATCAGCAGATCCTTTGCATCGATCTGGTCGCCGGCCTTGACCAGCACCTCGGCAATGGTGCCGTCGCGTTCGGCATGCAACGCCGTTTCCATTTTCATCGCTTCGATCGACAGCAGCACGTCACCGGCCTTTACCGCCTGGCCGGCAGCGACCGCAAGCGCCGAGACGACGCCAGGCATCGGCGCGCCTACATGCGCCTCATTGCCCGGCTCCGCCTTACGCCGTACCTTGGCAGCGGAGGCGCCATGCGCCCGGTCCGGCACCTTCACCCGGCGCGGCTGCCCGTTGAGCTCGAAGAACACCGTGACCATGCCCTTTTCGTCGACGTCGCCCATGGCAAGGCAGCGCACCACCAGCGTCTTGCCTTTTTCGATATCGACGAAAATCTCGTCTTCCGGCTTCATTCCGTAGAAATAGGTCGGCGTCGGCAGCACGCTGACCGGACCGTAGGTCTCCTGCGCGGCGGCAAAATCGGAAAACACCTTCGGATACATCAGCCACGACGCGAACTCGAACTCACTGAGCTTGCGCTCGAGTTTTTCCTCGACGTCCGTGCGACTGGCCTTGAGGTCCGCCGGTTTGAGCAGCGAACCCGGGCGCACCGTGATCGGCTTTTCGCCCTTCAGCACCTTCTTCTGCAATGGCTTTGGCCAGCCGCCCGGTGACTGGCCGAGATCGCCGCGCAACATCGACACCACCGAATCCGGGAAGGCGATGTCCCGCGCCGGATTCTCGACATCGGCGACGGTCAGGTCCTGGCTGACCATCATCAGCGCCATGTCGCCGACGACCTTGGACGACGGCGTCACCTTCACGATGTCGCCGAACATCAGATTGACGTCGTGATAGGTCTGCGCCACTTCATGCCAGCGTGTCTCCAGCCCGAGCGAGCGCGCCTGTTCCTTGAGGTTGGTGAACTGACCGCCCGGCATTTCGTGCAGATAGACCTCCGATGCCGGCCCCTTCAGGTCGCTTTCGAAGGCTGCATATTGGTTGCGCACCGCCTCCCAGTAGAACGAGATGTGCCTGATCCATTGCGGGTCGAGACCCGGGTCGCGCTCAGTGCCTTTCAGCGCCTCGACGATCGAACCCAGGCATGGCTGCGAGGTGTTGCCCGATAGCGAATCCATCGCCGCGTCGATGGCGTCGACGCCGCTCTCCACCGCCGCCAGCACGGTTGCCGCCGACAGGCCGGATGTGTCGTGGGTGTGGAAGTGGATCGGCAGATCCGTCGCCTCGCGCAGCGCCTTGAACAGCACGCGGGCCGCCGCCGGTTTCAAAAGCCCGGCCATATCCTTGACGGCAATGATATGGGCGCCCGCCGCGTGCAATTCCCTGGCCAGGCCGACATAGTATTTCAGATCGTATTTGGCCCGCGCCGGATCGAGTATGTCGCCGGTATAACAGATCGCCGCTTCGATCAGCTTGCCCTCGGCGCCGACCGCATCCATGGCGACCCGCATGTTCTCGACCCAGTTCAGACAGTCGAAGACGCGGAACAGGTCGATGCCGCCGGCAGCGGCCTGGCGGACGAAATGCTGGACGACGTTGTCGGGATAGTTGGTATAGCCAACGCCATTGGCGCCGCGCAGAAGCATCTGCAGAAGAAGGTTGGGTGCCGCCTCGCGCACTTTGCTCAGCCGCTCCCATGGGTCCTCGGTGAGAAAGCGCATGGCGACGTCGAATGTGGCGCCGCCCCAGCATTCGAGCGACAAAAGCTGCGGCAGAGCACGCGCATAGGTGCCGGCAATTCCGGCAATGTCATAGGTGCGCACACGCGTCGCGAGCAAGGATTGGTGCCCGTCGCGCATTGTCGTGTCGGTGACCAGCACCTCTTTTTGCTCGCGCATCCACGCGGCGAATTTCTCCGGCCCGAGCACGTCGAACTTCTGCTTGCTGCCTTGAGGCACATTGCCGTTGAGATATGGCACCACCGGCGGCGCCGCATCGGCCTTTGGCTGCGGCCGGCCGCGTGTCTCGGGATGACCATTGACCGAAACGTCGGCAAGATAGTTGAGCAGCTTGGTCGCGCGGTCCTGCCGCTTCACACTGGCGAACAGTTCCGGCGTCGTGTCGATGAACTTGGTGGTGTAGGAGTTGTCGGCGAAGCTCGGGTGATTGATGATCGCCTCGAGGAAGGTAAGATTGGTCGCCACGCCGCGGATGCGAAATTCGCGCAGCGCCCGGTTCATGCGGGCAATGGTCTCGGCCGGCGTCGGCGCCCACGCCGTCACCTTTTCCAGCAGCGGATCGTAGAAGCGGGTGATCACCGCGCCCGAATACGCGGTGCCCCCATCAAGGCGGATGCCGAAGCCGGTGGCACCGCGATAGGCGGTGATGCGGCCATAATCGGGGATGAAATTATGTTCGGGATCTTCCGTCGTGATGCGGCACTGCAGGGCGTGACCGTTGAGCCTGATGTCCTTTTGCGCCGGCACGCCCGATTCCGCCGTGCCGATGGCAAAGCCGTCGAGGATATGGATCTGCGCCTTGACGATGTCGATGCCGGTCACCTGTTCGGTGACGGTGTGCTCGACCTGGATTCGCGGATTGACCTCGATGAAATAGAATTTTCCGGTGTCGGCATCCTGCAGGAACTCGACCGTGCCGGCGCCGATATAGCTGGTTTGGCGCGCAATTCTCAGCGCGTAGCCGCAAAGCTCTTCGCGTTGTGACATTTCGAGATACGGCGCCGGCGCCCGCTCGACGACCTTCTGGTTGCGGCGCTGGATCGAACAGTCGCGCTCGAACAGGTGCACGGCGTTGCCTTGGCGGTCGCCCAGCACCTGCACCTCGACATGGCGGGCGCGCTCGATCAGCTTTTCGAGATAGACCTCGTCCTTGCCGAAAGCCGCCTTCGCCTCACGCTTGCCCTCCATGACCTCGCGGGCGAGATCGGCCTCGGAGCGGATGGCGCGCATGCCGCGGCCGCCGCCGCCCCAAGATGCCTTGAGCATCACCGGGTAGCCGATCGTCTTGGCGAGTTCCCTTACCGCCGCCATGTCGTCCGGCAAGGGATCGGTAGCGGGAATTACCGGCACGCCGACTTCGATCGCGAGATTGCGCGCGGCGACCTTGTTGCCCAGCCTGCGCATCGTATCGGGCTTTGGCCCGATGAAGATGATGCCGGCCTTGGCGCAGGCCTCGGCGAATTCCGGGCTCTCCGACAGCAGCCCGTACCCCGGATGGATGGCGTCGGCGCCCGAAAGCCTGGCGACGCGGATAACCTCCTCGATCGACAGATAGCTTTCGATCGGCCCCATATCCCTGGCCAGATGCGGCCCGCGCCCGACCTGGTAACTTTCGTCGGCCTTGAAGCGATGCAGGGAATATTTGTCCTCCTCTGCCCAGATCGCCACGGTTTTAAGGCCGAGCTCATTGGCCGCGCGGAAGACGCGGATGGCTATTTCGGAGCGGTTGGCGACAAGGATCTTCGAGATTGCCAAGGACAGGGCTCCGGACGCGGGGAAGGGAACTGCCGGACATGATTAGCGCGAAAATGCTGCAGTGCAAACAAAATCGAAAAGAGGGATTAAACCGATTTAGTTAATCTAATCGCGTTGACGCATTGCGTGTCGATCCGGACAACGCCTGGGCAGTTCCGATCCAGGCTTTCGGGAACTCTCATAAAAAATGCCCGGCGCGAGGCGCCGGGCATTCTCATGTAGCAACGTCCGGTTATTTGCCGGGTTCGTTCTCGACATAGGTGTACTTGCCGTCGTCACCCTTCTTCCAGGTGTACATGACGTAGTCCGGACGGGTGATATCGCCCTTTGCGTCGTAGCCGATCTCGCCGATCGCAGTCTTCCAGGGGCCGGCCGACTTGATGGTCTCGGCTACCTTCTGAGCGTCATCGGCTGAGCCGGTCTTGGTGATGGCGGCCGCGATGATTTCCATCGCTGCGTAGGAGTAGAGCGTATAAGCCTCAGGCTCGAAGCCGGCCGCACGGAACTTCTCGACGAGTTCCTTGGCGTTCGGATTCTTGCGCGGATCCGGAGCGAACGTCATCAGCGTGCCCTCGACGGCGTCGCCGGCGATCGAGGCCAATTCGTTCGAGACGATGCCGTCGCCGGACATGAAGGTTGCCTTGAGGCCCTGGTCGGCGAGCTGGCGTATGATCAGGCCGGCTTCGGTGTGCAGGCCACCATAGTAGACGACCGAGACGCCCGCATCCTTCATCTTGGCGATGAGGGCCGAGAAATCCTTGTCGCCGACATTGATGCCTTCATACATGGCCTCAGTCACGCCGTTGGCTGCGAGCGCCTTCTTGGTTTCGTCGGCGAGGCCCTGGCCATAAGGCGTCTTGTCATGGATGACAGCGATCTTGGCATCCTTGAAGTTCGCGGCGAGATAGTCGCCAGCGACCTTGCCCTGCTGATCGTCGCGTCCGCAGGTGCGGAAGGTGTTCCACATGCCACGTTCGGTGAACTTCGGATTGGTCGCGGCCGGCGTGATCTCGAGGATGCCGTTCTCGGCGTAGACTTCCGATGCCGGGATGGAGACGCCGGAGTTGAAGTGGCCATCGACGTACTTGACGCCGTCGGCGACGAACTTGTTGGCGACCGAGATGCCTTGCTTGGGATCGGAGACGTCGTCGCCGACTTCAAGCTTGAGCTGCTGGCCAAGAACGCCGCCCGCCGCATTGATATCGGCGACCGCCTGTTCGGCACCCTTCTGAAGCTGGGCACCGAACGCTGCGTTCGGACCGGTGATCGGACCGGCAACGCCGATCAGGATGTCAGCCCACGCGTTGCCGCTGAACGCGACAAGCGCGGTCAGTGCGACGGCGGACAAAAGTGACTTTTTCATTGAAACGCTCCCATTTACCGAGTGGGCGTGGATGTTGCTTTCATGCGATGCCCACTCTTGCTCGCAGAAAGAGTACTTTGCCGATTTTCAGGCACTTGTCACGCCGATTCATCCCTGAAACGCCGTTAATGATAAATGTCAACCTTTCGGTTTCCAGCTCAAAAGAGAGGCTCTTTCGTAAAGCCAATTATACTGCGTTACCATCTGGTTCGTGCGCGTGTATTGGTAGCCAATGAAGCCCAATATCATCAGCACGATGGTATCGACCACATAGTAATGCAGCGAAAACATCGTTCCGCCGAACAGCGCATGATGGATGAATCTTACGCCGATGCCGAGCCCCAGCATATAGGCGAATAGCTGGGCGAAGCTGCGCCATGTCTGGGCACACGCCTTGCCCGTCATCCAGGCCGCCCAGCCGCCGAGCAGGCAGGTGACGAAAAAGAACTGCCAAATCGAGGGTTCCTCATAAAGAATGCCCTGCATGATGAAGACTCCTGAAACTCAGTGATGGCCGCCCTCGAGATAGGCGGCGCGCACTTCCGGATTGGCGAGCAGTTCCTTGCCGGTGCCGCTCATCGTCACATTGCCGTTGACCATGACATAGCCGCGCGTGGCGAGCTTCAGTGCGCCGAAGGCGTTCTGCTCGACCAGGAACACGGTCAGTCCCTGCGTGCGGTTCAGCTCGCGAATGGCGTCGAATATCTGCTTGACGATCAGCGGCGCCAGGCCTAGCGACGGCTCATCCAGCAAGAGCAGCTTCGGCCTTGCCATCAGCGCGCGGCCGATCGACAGCATCTGCTGCTCGCCGCCCGAAAGCGTGCCGCCACGTTGGCCGACGCGTTCCTTGAGCCGCGGGAACAGCGTGAAGACCCTTTCGACGTCCTCGTCGTAATGCTTGAGACCGTCGAGGCTGGCGCCCATCTGCAGGTTTTCCATCACCGTCATGCGCGGAAAGATGCGCCGGCCCTCCGGCGACTGCGCGATACGCATGCGCGCGATCTCGTGGGTTGGCATCTGGGTGATATCGGTGCCGGCGAAGGTGATGGTGCCGGCACGAGCGCGCGGAGCACCGAAGATGGTCATCATCAGTGTCGATTTGCCGGCGCCGTTGGCGCCGATCAGCGCCACGATCTCGCCCTGTTTGACGGTGACGTCGACGCCGTTCAGCGCCCTGATGTTGCCGTAGTAGGTCTGGACGCCCTTGATATCGAGCAGCGTTGTGCCGGCCATTATTTCCGCCCCCCACGCCGATTAGAGGTGCCGGGAGTTTTCGACTTCGCCGGAGCCTTGCCCGGCTTTGCCGTGGAAGATTTCGCGGCCGATTTGGTTTTGGCCGGCGATCCGGACTTTGCAGCAGCAGCGCTCGACCTTGCATCGATCTGCCCGGCCTTCGAAGCGCCCTTTGACACTGTGACGCGTTCGCCCTCGCTATGGCCGACGGTATCGGCCACCGGTCCGGCGAGATAGGAAGACGATGTGCCCGGTCCATGCGCGGCATCCGGACCCGTATCCAGTTGCTCGATGACGTCCTCGTCGCCGACTTCGGTCAGTACCGTCTCGACGTCCTCGTCTTCGACGCCGAGATAGGCGGCAATGACGCGCGGGTCGGTTCGTACCGATTGCGGGTTGCCGTCGGAGATCTTGCGCCCGTATTCGAGGACGACGACATGGTCTGAAATCTGCATGACCACCGCCATGTCGTGCTCGATCAAAAGGATCGAGGTGCCGGTGTTGTCCTTGATGTCCATCAGCAGCGCATTGAGCGCCGCCGATTCCTTCGGATTAAGGCCGGCGGCCGGCTCGTCTAGGCACAGAAGCTCAGGGCCGGTGCACATGGCGCGAGCAATTTCGAGCCGTCGCTGCGCGCCATATGGCAGATCGCCGGCAGGATCGTCGGCGCGGTCGACGAGATCGGCCTTCTCCAGCCAGTGCTCGGCGAGTTCAACCGATTCCGCCGAAGCCTGTCTGTATCCGCTATAACCGAACAGGCCGAGAACGGTATAGCCGGACGCCTTCATCAGTTTGTTGTGCTGGGCCACCAGCAGGTTCTCCAGCAGCGTCATGCCCGAGAACAGGCGGATGTTCTGGAAGGTGCGCGCCACTTTGGCCCGCGCCGGGATCTCATGGTTCGGCAGGCGTTCGAGCAGGAAGGTCGAGCCGTCGCGCCGGTTGAGCGTGATCATGCCTTCCGACGGCTTGTAGAAACCGGTGATGCAATTGAACACGGTGGTCTTGCCGGCGCCGTTGGGGCCGATCAGCGCGGTGATCTCGCCACGTTTGGCCTGGAATGACAAATCGCCGATGGCGATGAGACCGCCGAACTTCATCGACAGATGCTCGACCTGCAGGATGGCATCGTTCACGGAGGGGCTCGCGTTCATCAGCCGTGTCCCTCCTTGGTGAAGGACCCGGACACCGCCCTGCGCACCTTGAGGAAGGCTGTCGGCTCGCGGCTGCCGACGAAGCCACGCGGCTTCCACAGCATGACGATGACCATGGCCATGCCGAACAACAGCATGCGATAAAGCTCCGGCGTGAAGTCGGGGCCGAACCCGGGTATGACCTTGATGTTGCCCCAACTCAGGCCGGTCTTGAGGAAATCCAGTTCGCGCAGGATTTCGGTGCCGCCGATCATCACCATGGCGGCGACGGCAATGCCGACCAGCGAGCCCATGCCACCAAGCACGACGATGGCAAGGATGATCGCCGATTCCAGGAAGACGAAGGATTCCGGGCTGACGAAGCCTTGCCGCGCCGCGAAGAACGAGCCGGCGAAGCCGCCGAACATCGCACCCGTGGCAAAGGCCGTGAGCTTGGTGGTGGTGGTGTTGATGCCGAGCGAGCGGCAGGCGATCTCGTCCTCGCGCAGCGCTTCCCAGGCGCGGCCGACCGGCAGGCGCCTGAGCCTCACCGTGACGAAGGCGGTCAGCAGGCAGAGTCCAAGGATCAGGTAGTAGAGGAAGATCTTGTAGTAGGCACCGGACTGCGCGATGCCGAGCACCTTGGAGATGTAGTTCGGGTCGGAGACGTTGAACGACATCAGGCCGAAGAACGAGACCTTCGGGATGCCGGAAATCCCGGCCGAGCCGTTGGTCACTTCGCGCCAGTTGATGATCACCAGCCTTATGATCTCGCCGAAAGCGAGCGTCACGATCGCCAGATAGTCACCGCGCAGGCGCAACACAGGGAAGCCCAGCATCACGCCCCAGAATGCAGCCATCAGGCCGGCGGCGGGCAGCAGGATCCAGAAGGAAAGGCCGTAATGCGTGCCGAGCAGCGCATAGGCATAGGCACCGACGGCGTAGAAGGCGACATAGCCTAGGTCCAGCAGGCCGGCCAAGCCAATAACAATATTCAACCCCCAGGCCAGCATCACGTAGATCAGGATCTGGATGCCGAAATTGTCGACATACTTCAGCGAACCCTGGAAACCGGCCGCCATGGACCCGGCATATAGCGCCAGCACCAACACCACGATAATCGGGTAGAGCGCCAGTGCGGTTATGCCCAATGCCGAGAAATGAGAATGAATGAAGGCCCGGAACCGATATATCAGCCAGGCTAGCGCATAGATGATTGCAAGTGCCCGCAGGAACCGCACAAAATCGGAAAGTTCCGGCCCTAAAGCCTCGGTCAGGAAGCCGCTGAGCGCGAGCAGAATAACGGCGACGGCGAGCGCCACGATGAACGCGGGAAGGCGGAAGAATCGCGAAGCCAGGCTGACCGGCAGCAGGCCGGTAGCGACGTCGACGATCTTCTGGTTCGCCAGGAAGGGCTGGCCATAGGCGACATAAAGGAAGCGTCCGGCCATGGTGGCGATCACGACGCCGGCGAGCAAGCCCCAGCGCTGCACCAGGATCAGTTCGTTGGAGATGTTCTGGTCGGTCTTCAGGCCGATGAAGAGCACGAACAGGCCAAGCGAGATGGCGCCGGCATAGAGCGCTTCGCGAAAAGCGCGCTGGACCGGGGTGGCGACGACGGTGCTTTCCGGAGACACGGTAACCGCCATGATCTCAGACCTTTTCGACTTCTGGCCGGCCGAGAATGCCGGAAGGCAGGAAGATCAGCACGATCGCCAGGATGGAGAAGGCGGCGACGTCCTTGTAGTCGATCGAGAAGTAAGCCGACCACATGCTTTCGATGAAGCCAATCATCAGGCCGCCGAGCACGGCGCCGGGCAGTGAGCCGATGCCGCCGAGCACCGCGGCAGTAAACGCCTTCACACCGGGCGTAAAACCGTCGGAAAACACCACCACGCCGTAATACATCAGGAACAACGTGCCGGCGACGGCGGCGAGGGCGGCGCCCATGATGAAGGTGATCGAGATGGTGCGATCGACGTCGACGCCGAGCAGTGCCGCCATCTTGCGATCCTGCTCGCAGGCGCGCTGCGCCCGGCCGAGCGAGGTCTTGTTGACCAGGTACCAGAACACCGCGAGCAGGACTATGGTGACCAGGACGATGATGATCTGCTTCAGCGAGACGCTGATGCCTTCGATGTTGTAGACCGTGGACACCATTGGCGGGACCGGCTTGTTGCGCGGCCCTTGCGTCACCTGGACGAAATTGGACAGCGCAATCGACATGCCGATCGCAGTGATCAGCGGCGCCAGCCGGAATGAACCACGCAAAGGCCGGTAGGCCACCTTCTCGATCGTCCAATTATACAGGCTGGTCAGCAGCATCGCGACGATCATCATGATCAGCAGCGCAACGACGATCGGCAGCGAATAGAACAACGCACCGAGGATAAGGAAAACGATGAGCGCGGTGAAAGCGCCGATCATGAAAATGTCGCCATGGGCGAAATTGATCATGCCGATGATGCCGTAGACCATCGTATAGCCGATCGCTATCAGCCCATAGATCGATCCCAGCGTCAGCCCGTTGATAAGCTGCTGGACAAAATACTGCATGCTGTCGTGGCTCCCCTGGAATGTCGCCCATGCAGACGCATTCCTTTTCGTATTTTCCCTAGTCGTAAAGTTTCGAGCCCGGATTGCAACGTGATTTTTCGATCATTACGCGTGTTTTCGCCGCACGCCGTCCGATTGCCCGTTTTGTTCCCGTCCGCCCCCTGGACCATCGCGGACCCTACCATTGGCCTAACGCAATGTCTTTGACGATTCAATCGCTCCATGCGCCTCATGTCGAAGAAATCGCCGTCAAAATAAGTTGATGAGCGGGATCGTTGCGCCGTCGAAGGCATCCGTTTGCGCTCTCTTTCCTTCCCTAGCGTCAGCGTTTTCTCTATTTGACGACGAAGCCGTGTGCAAACGGGTCGCGGTCGTCGATGAAGATCGTGTTCAATCCAGTCATCCGCGCCCACCCGCCGATCGACGGAATGATTGCCGGCTTGCCGGCGACGGTGACCTCTTTCTCCACCCTACCCTTGAACAGCGACCCGATGATCGATTCATGGACGAAGTCGTTGCCGACCCCAAGCTTGCCCTTGGCGTGAAGCTGCGCCATCCGCGCCGAGGTGCCGGTGCCGCAGGGCGAGCGGTCGATTGCCTTGTCGCCGTAGAAGACGGCGTTGCGGGCATCGGCTTGCGGGTTGGCCGGCGCGCCGGTCCACAGTATGTGCGACAGCTTGTCGATGCCGGGATTCTCCGGGTGGACGAAGGAATATTTCTCGTTGAGCCGCTGCCGCACCACCGGGCTCCAGGCGATCAGCTCGCCGGCCGAATGGTCGGCCATGTCGCGATAGTTCTTTTGCGGTTCGACGATGGCGTAGAAATTGCCGCCGTAGGCGACATCGACGCTGATCTCGCCGAGCCCGGGGCATTCGACCGTCAGTGCCTCGGCATAGAGGAAGGACGGCACATTGGTGATGCGCACCTCCTCGACATAATCGCCGACTTGGCTGTACTCGGCGACGACCACGCCCGCCGGCGTATCCAGCCTGAGCACGCCCGGCGTCTTCGGCTTGATCAATCCATTTTCGACGGCAAAGGTCACCGTGCCGATGGTGCCGTGGCCGCACATCGGCAGGCAGCCCGAGGTTTCGATGAACAGGATGGCGATGTCGCAATCTTCGCGCGTCGGCGGATAGAGGATCGAGCCGGACATCATGTCATGGCCGCGTGGCTCGAACATCAGGCCGGTGCGGATCCAGTCGTATTCGGCCAGGAAATGCGCTCGCCGCTCCATCATCGTCGAGCCGTTGAGCAGCGGTCCGCCGCCGGCGACCAGCCGCACCGGATTGCCGCAGGTGTGGCCGTCTATGCAGAAGAAGGAATGCTTGGCCATGCCGGCTCCCAACTGAATGTCTTCGATCTCAAAATCGTTGCGGGCTGAACGGACCGAGATCGAGCGATGGACTCTGCCCGAGAACGAGCTCGCGGATCAAGCGTCCGGTCGCCGCGGCCTGCGTCAGGCCGAGGTGACCATGACCGAAACCGTACACCACCGACGGCGTTTTTTGCGACTGCCCGATCACCGGCAGCGAATCCGGCAGCGACGGCCGGAACCCCATCCATTCGCGCCCATTGGCCGGATCCAGTCCCGGCAGGAATTTCTGCGCCTTTTCGAGCAGCGCTTTCGAGCGCGCATAATTGGGCGGCCTTTCAAGCCCGCCGAGTTCGACCGCGCCACCGACGCGTAGGCCCGTCTCGAGCGGCGTGATGACGAAGCCATGCCCGGAAAAGATCAATTGCCGCCTTACGTCGAAGGCAGTCTTCGGCAGCGTCGTGTTGTAGCCACGCTCGGTCTCCAGCGGGATTCCGTCGCCGAGATGTCTCGCCAGCAGGTGCGACCAGGCCCCGGCAGCGATGACGAGATGCTTCGCCCGTCGCCTCGTGCCGTCGGCCATGGTCAGGATCGCGCCGTCCTGTCCCGCCTCGACACGCTTGATCCGGGCCCTTTCGAACCCGGCGCCCAACCTCTCGGCATAGGCCCATAACGCCTTTCCAAGCCGCTTGGGGTCGGCGACGGTTTTCCACCCCGGCACGAACGTTCCCTTGACGAAGCGCGGCGACAGACCGGGCTGCAAGGCGGCGAGAGCGCTCCCCTCGACATGGCTGAAGCCGATGCCGAAGCGCTGCCTTGCCGCCCAGCCGGGCAGTGAGGCCTTGAACTCGGCTTCGCTTTCGTAGAGTTCGAGCGAGCCGTCCTCGTGCAGCATCGGCCGTGTGCCGGAACGGTCGAGCAAACCCATCCATTCCGCCTCGGCGAGCTTCATCATCCCGGCCTGTGCGGCAAGGCCGGCTTCATAGCGGTCGCTTCGGCCGGCGCGGCAGAAGCGGACCAGCCAGGGCAGCAGCTTCAGCAGATAGGCGGGTGGGATGCTGAGCGGGCCGAGCGGGTCGGCGAGCCATTTCGGCAGCTGCCTGATCATCCCCTTGTGGGCGAGCGGCAGCACGTCGGAGAAGGCAAAGGCGGCGGCATTGCCGGAACTGGTCTCCTCGCAGATCCCCGTCCGATCGAAGATCGTGACGTTTCGCCCCGCCTCGGCCAGAAATGCGGCAGCGCAGATGCCGATAATGCCGCCACCAATGATGGCGACATCGAGCGTAGCATTGTCATTCATTGCCATGCGCCGCGCTGCACATCTGCAAACACCCTCGAAGGCACTGGATCAGAATGCCGGCAGTTGCGGCCGCACGGCCAGCGCATCCCTGACGACCTTTTCGACTGCCTTGCGCCGCTCGCCCGACAATGGCTGGCGCGGCATGCGCACGCGGTCGTTGGTGTTGATCGCCAAGACTTCGGCGAGTTTGATGTTCTGCACCAGATAGGTCGAGACGTCGAGGTCGAGCAGCGGCCGGAACCAGCGGTAGATCTTCAACGCCTCCTCGCGGCGGCCCTGTCTCATCAACTGATAGATGGCGACGGTCTCGCGCGGGAACGCGGTGACCAAGCCCGCCACCCAGCCGATGGCGCCGACCGACAGCGCCTCAAAGGCGAGATTGTCGACGCCGGTGAACAAGTCGTAGCGGTCGCCGAGGCGGTTGATGATCTCGGTCGAGCGGCGGATGTCGTCTGAGGACTCTTTTATGGCGACGAAGCGCTGGTCCTTGGCCAACTCCTCCATCTGGTCGACGGTGACATCGACGCGATAGGCAAGCCGGTTGGAGTAGATCATCACCGGCAGGTCGCCGGCCGCGGCGACGGCGCTGAGTGCCGCGACCGTCTCCTCGGCATTGGTATGGTAGATCGGGCTCGGCACCACCATCAAACCGTTGGCGCCTTCCTTGGCGGCGCGGCGTGCGATCGCCGCCGCCTCGCGTGTACCGGCCTCGTTGACCGTCAACAGCACCGGTTTTTTGCCGGCGATCTTCTGGGCGGTCTTCAGCACCGCGATCTTCTCGTCATGCGACAGCATCGGGCCTTCGCCGAGCGACCCGCAGACGATGATGCCGTCACAGCCGGCCTCCATCTGCACCGCAAAGCAGCGCTCCATCTCGGCATGGTCGAGGCCGTCGTCCTCGGTGAATTTGGTCGTAACGGCGGGGAAGACTCCGGCCCACATATCGATCGCTCCATCTGATATATCAGTCGTATATTTCTTAAGAAGCCGACTGTCAACGTTGAATCTGATATGATATATCAACAATATATCAGGAGAAGCCGCATTGGTATATGATAGCCCGGGCTCCGAGCCGGCAACTGCGAAGGCCTACCGCAGGCTCGAGCACATGATCGTAACTCTCGAGCTGGCGCCGGCGAGCTTCATCACCGAGGGGGCGCTGATCGACAGGCTCGGCCTCGGCCGCACCCCGGTTCGCGAAGCGATCCAGCGGCTGGCTTGGGAGGGGCTGCTTGAGGTCCGGCCGCGCGCTGGCATTGCCATTGCCCCGCTGCACCCCGGCGACTGGCTGCGTGTCCTCGACGCCCGCCGTGGCGTCGAGGTGGTGCTTGCCCGCTCGGCCGCTCGCTTCGTCACCCGCGAGGCCGCCGACCTGTTCCATGACGCTGCCCTTGCCATGCAAAAGGCGGTGATTTCGGAAAATGTGTTTTACTTCATCCAGGCCGACAAGGCGCTTGACGAGGCGCTGGCGCTGGCTGCCGACAACCCGTTCGCCGCGCGCCTGGCGGCGCCCTTGCAAACCCACAGCCGCCGTTTCTGGTTCCGCTACAAGGCCGATACCGGCTTGGCCGAATCCGCCGAGCATCATGTCGCGCTGATCCGCTCGATCCTAGCAGGCGACGAGGAGGCCGCGGCCAAGGACGCCAAGCGCCTGATGGCACTATTGCGCGGCCATGCCGAGGCAGCTGCCACACGCTGAGCCTGTCATTTCGTCATGCGCCCTGGCCGGGCAGGGCCATCACGTTTTCCCAATTGTCGCCGGCCGCGACGATGCAGCTTCTGCCGGCGATATCGGTGACGACGATACTCCAGGTTCCGGTCTCGGCGACAAAGACTTCCATGACCGCCTCATGACCGATCAGCCCCAAAGCAAACTGCCTTTCCTGGAACTTCTCGCTCAAATGGGCGACGAGCTCGCCATGTTCAACGCAGTATTGATATTGCGCGCTTGCGGTGTTCGTACCCACCGCCAATGCGCCCGCAAGAACCAGGGTTTTCACCCATCCCAACAGCGATTTGTGTGCCATAGGCACCTCCTTTGCCATCACGTTCCGGCAAAGGAGGGGTTTGACAGCCTCACTTTGCCGGAGCGATCCAGGCCGGTTCCGACGTCATCATCATCGCGTCGTTCCTTTCTGTGTTCCGGTCTGCCATCGGTGGGAACGATTCCAGATGTTCCCATTATGTTCCCGATATATGGTATCGGCAATGGAAAAGCGCAAGCAGGCGCCCAAGCGGGCGCCTGCAGATCCGTTTTACGGTTGTCGCCGAAGAATGGGGCCACCAGGCTGCGCGGCCATGCCGAGGCCGCTACTAGGCGCGAGCGTGGAACCTCATCAGGTGCCTGGCAGCGCCGCTATCGTCATCGCGCTCTCCCAGCCTTCGCCGACTGAAATCACGCAGCTTTGGCCTTTTGTGTCGCTGGCGAGGATGGTCCATGTGCCCTTGTCGGAAACGAAGACTTCAAGCACCACATTCGGATTGACGACGCCGACCGCGCTCGGATTTTCATGAAACTTCTCGCCGAGCGCCTTGACCATATCCGCGCGTGCCGCACATTGCTCGGCAGCCATTGCCGGGACGGCGGAAAGGGCCATCGCAGCGCAAGCTACAGTCGCCATGAGACGTGTCATCTGACACCTCCTTTGCGCCGGACGATATCCCCGGAGCCGTCACCAGCGCCGTTGGTTGATCTGCCAGCGTCTGCTTCGCGGCAGGACTGCAACCTAAGAAGATTGCTGCCTTCTTGGTTCCATCACATTAGTGTTCATGCCGATGAAGACCGCGACAAAAAAGGCCCGGGTCGAGCCCAGGCCTTCTTTTGCTTTCCGCGATCTGGATCAGTTCATCGTCGGGATGACGAATTCGGCGCCATCCTTCACGCCGGCCCGCGCGCCCGAAGCGGAAGGCGAGGACGCGCAGACAGAAAACCGTCCGGCTAATTCATCGTCGGAATGACGAATTCGGCGCCATCCTTCACGCCGGCCCGCGCGCCCGAAGCCGAAGGCGAGGACGCGCAGACAGAAACCCGTCCGGCTAATTCATCGTCGGAATGACGAATTCGGCGCCATCCTTCACGCCGGACGGCCAGCGCGACGTCACCGTCTTGGTCTTGGTGTAGAAGCGGAACGCGTCCGGCCCGTGCTGGTTGAGGTCGCCGAAGGAGGACGCCTTCCAGCCGCCAAACGTATAGTAGGCGATCGGCACCGGGATCGGCACGTTGATGCCGACCATGCCGACCTGGACCCGCGAGGCGAAGTCGCGCGCCGCATCGCCGTCGCGGGTGAAGATAGCGACGCCATTGCCCATCTCGTGCTCGTTGGCGAGCCTGATCGCGTTCTCGTAGGTCGGTGCGCGCACCACCGACAGCACCGGCCCGAAGATTTCTTCCTTGTAGATGCGCATGTCGGCGGTCACATTGTCGAACAGGCAGCCGCCCATATAGTAGCCGTTCTCGTAACCCTGCATGGAAAAGCCGCGTCCGTCGACGACCAGCTTGGCGCCTTCCTTGACGCCGGTGTCGACATAGGACTTGACCCGCTCCAGCGCCTGTGCCGTGACCAGCGGGCCGAAATCGGCGGAAGAATCCGTCGACGGACCGACCTTCAGGCTCTCGACCCGCGGCACCAGTCTTTCCATCAGCCGGTTGGCGGTGTCGTTGCCGACCGGAACGGCCACCGAGATGGCCATGCAGCGCTCGCCGGCCGAGCCGTAGCCGGCGCCGATCAGCGCGTCGACGGTCTGGTCCATGTCGGCATCGGGCATGATGATCATGTGGTTCTTGGCGCCGCCGAAGCACTGCACGCGCTTGCCGGCCGCGCAGCCGCGCGAATAGATGTACTGGGCGATCGGTGTCGAGCCGACGAAACCGATGGCCTTGATGTCGGGATCGTCGAGGATGGCGTCGACCACTTCCTTGTCGCCGTTGACGATATTGAGGATGCCCGCCGGCAGGCCGGCCTCGATGAACAGTTCGGCAATGCGCATCGGCACGCCCGGGTCGCGCTCGGACGGCTTGAGGATGAAGGCATTGCCGCAGGCGATGGCCGGCGCGATCTTCCACAGCGGGATCATCGCCGGAAAATTGAACGGCGTGATGCCGGCGACGACGCCGAGCGGCTGGCGCATCGAATAGACGTCGATGCCGGGGCCGGCGCCATCGGTGAACTCGCCCTTCATCATGTGCGGTGCACCGATGCAGACCTCGACCACTTCGAGGCCGCGCTGGATGTCGCCCTTGGCGTCGGCGATGGTCTTGCCGTGTTCTCGCGCCAATATCTCGGCGAGCGCGTCATACTCCTTGGCGATCAGCTCGAGGAACCGCATCAGGACGCGCACGCGCCGCTGCGGGTTGGTCGCCGCCCAGCCGGGCTGTGCCGCCTTGGCGTTTTCGACCGCCGCGCGCAATTCCGCCTGCGAAGCCAGCGCCACCGTGCCGCGCACCGCGCCGTCCATCGGCTGCATGACGTCCTGCTTGCGGCCGCTGGTTCCGGCGACGCGCTTGCCGCCGATGAAATGACCGTACTCGATCATGGTCTCTCTCCCTGGTTCGTGATGAGGCATTGTCCGCCTTTGCGAGAGCGATGGCAACGCGAGCGAAAACGCAACCGTTGTGCAGAAAATAGATAGCAGCGGGTGTCTGTGCATCAAATCGCGCAAATGATAGAGATGTGTGGTGTACGCTATGGGATAGAGAAATTGAGTTTCTTCGCCGTCGAGCGCTGCCGTAATCGTCATCATCCGGACCATCCCGATGAACTGGGATGATGCCCGCATCTTCCTTGCCGTGGCGCGGGCCGGTCAGATCCTCGGCGCCGCCAGGCGGCTGGAGCTTAATCACGCGACCGTCTCGCGCCGCATCGCCGCCCTCGAGGATGCGCTCAGGACAAAACTGTTTCGCCGGCTTACCACCGGCAGTGAGCTGACGCCGGCGGGCGAGCGTTTCCTTGAGATCGCCGAACGCATGGAGAGCGACATGATCGCCGCGCGCTCGACTGTTTCAGGCGAAGGCGATGACGTCTCGGGCACCGTGCGGATCGGCGCGCCAGACGGGTTTGGCGTCGCCTTCCTGGCCAGGCGCCTCGGCGCGCTGACCGCTCTGCACCGTGAACTCACCATCCAGTTGGTGCCGGTACCACGCTCCTTCTCTTTGTCACGGCGCGAGGCCGACATTGCCATCACCGTGGAGCGGCCGACGGAAGGCCGCCTGGTGGCGGGAAAGCTGGTCGACTACACGCTCGGCCTGTTCGCGTCGCGTGCCTACGCCGACACGCATGGCCTGCCCCGAACCGCCGCCGAGCTAGGGCAGCATACGCTGATCGGCTACGTACCGGATCTGATCGTCAGTCCCTCGCTCGACTACGCGGCCGAATTCAGCGCCGCCTGGCGCACCAGCTTCGCCATTTCCTCCGCGCTCGGCCAGGCCGAAGCGGTGCGTTCCGGCGCCGGCATCGGCATACTGCACACCTTCGTTGCCCGCTCGATGCCGGAGTTGGTGCCCCTCGATATCGTCGCACCCATTCGCCGCGCCTACTGGCTGGTCTATCACGAATCGGTCAGGCCGCTGCGCCGCGTCCAGGTCGTTTCGAGCTTCATCACCAAGGCCGTCGAACGGGACAGGGGTTTGTTCGCGTGAAGCCTATCGGCCGGCGGCTGTCTTAAGTTGCCGGGGGTCTTACTTGGCATATCGTCCCGGCCCGAGATCGCCGACGTCGATGTCGGGCACCCGGCTGGAGATGATGTCGGCTAGAACCTTAGCCGAGCCGCAGGCCATGGTCCAACCGAGTGTGCCATGGCCGGTATTGAGATAGAGATTGGAGAAATCGGTGCGGCCGATCAGCGGCGGCCCGTCCGGTGTCATCGGCCGCAGCCCGCACCAGAAGGTCGCCGATCGCATGTCGCCGCTGCCCGGAAACAGGTCGCTGACCGAATGTTCGAGCGTGCGGCGCCGCGATTCGTGCAGCCGCAGATCGAAGCCGGAAATCTCCGCCGTGCCGCCGACCCGGATACGATCGCCGAGCCGGGTGATCGCTACTTTGTAGCTCTCGTCCATCACGGTCGAGGCCGGTGCGGCGGTGGCGTCCTTGATCGGCAGGGTGATCGAATAGCCCTTGACCGGGTAGACCGGGATGGGGCGCTTCAGCATGCGCATGAACCGCGCCGAATAGCTGCCCATCGCCATCACATAGGCATCAGCGACCATCCAGCCCTTGCTGGTGCTGATGTTGGTGATGCGATCGCGCTTCTTGACGACGCGCCGTATCTCCGTGTCGTATTCGAAGGTGACGCCGCGTGCCGCGCAAAGCTCGGCAAGCCTGTCGGTAAACATCTTGCAGTCGCCGGTTTCGTCGCCGGGCAACCGCAGGCCACCGACGAATTTTTCGCGCACGCCAGCCAGCGCGGGTTCGGCCGCAATGCACCCGTCGGGATCGAGGACCTCGTAAGGGACGCCATAGGTCTTCAGCACCTCGACATCGCCGCCGACGCCGTCGAGCTGCTTTTGCGTTCGGAAAAGCTGCAGCGTGCCCTTGGCGCGCTCGTCATAGGCGATGCCGGTCGCCTCGCGCAGCGCCTTCAGCGTGTCGCGGCTGTACTCGGCCAGCGGCACCATGCGCGCCTTGTTCAGCGCGTAGCGTTCAGCCGTGCAATTGCGCAGCATCTTGACCAGCCATATCCACATATGCGGATCGACGGCCGGGCGCACCACCAGTGGGCCGTGCTTCATCAAAAGCCATTTGATGGCCTTCAGCGGAACGCCGGGCCCGGCCCAGGGCGAGGCATAGCCGGGCGAGATCTCGCCGGCATTGGCAAAGCTGGTTTCCAGCGCCGGGCCTTTCTGGCGATCGATCACCGTCACCTGATGGCCGGCCTCGGCAAGAAAATAGGCGGTGGTGACCCCGATCACGCCGCCGCCCAGCACGAAGATCTTCATCGTTTGGTTCTCCGCGGCGGCATCTCGTCGGGATTCGAGACCGGGATCATCGCCGCCTTCTGTCTGCCGGATTCTGCGGCGTCAGCCAAGTGCCGATGCTCAGGGAAAAGACATGCGTGAGGACAACAAGCTTGCGTCCTAGCGATTCACATAGCGCCGGTGAAAACGGTGGCCGAGGCTGGTCAAGACCTCGTAGCCGATAGTGCCGGCCTGGCCGGCTACCTGGTCCACCGTCTGCGACGACGGCCCGATCAGTTCAACGAGGTCGCCGGCCTTCAGCTTGCCAGGCGGCAGTGCGGAAATGTCAAGGATGATCGTATCCATCGAAATCCGGCCGACGAAGGGCAGCCGCACATTTTCGAACCAGGCAGCGGAAGCGGCGCGACGATGCCAGCCATCGCCGTAGCCGAGCGAAATCGTCGCCGCGGCAAGCGGGGCCTTGGTATGGAAAGTGTGGCCGTAGCCGACACCAGCGCCGGCCTCCAGCACCCGCATCTGGATGACCTTGGCCTGCAATCGCACCACCGGCAGCATCGGATTGTCCTTCGCCGGCGTCGGATTGACGCCATACAGAGCGGCACCCGGACGAACGAGGTCGTAATGATAGCGCTGCCCGAGAAAAATGCCTGATGAATTGGCAAGGGAAGCCGGCGCTTCCGGCAGCATTTGGCGCAGCCGTTCGAATTCCAGCCGCTGCCGCTCGTTGGCCGGTTGCTCGGGTTCGTCGGCGCAGGCGAGATGGCTCATCACGAACGTCAGTTCGACACCGTCGAAGGCCTGTGGATCCCGCGCGACTGCCTTCACCTCGGACGGCGTCATGCCGAGCCGCGACATGCCGCTGTCGACCTGGAGGGCGGCCGGCAGCTTACGGCCCACCCGTCCGGCCATTTCGCGCCATGCCGCGAGTTGGCTGGCGCTGTTGAGTACGCTGCAAAGCCCTGCTGCAACCGCTTCCCTTTCCGCACCCGGCGGAATGCCGTTCAGCACATAAATGGCTGGGTCTGAGCCGAGCGCCTTGCGCAGCAAGATGCCGCCGGCCAAATGCGCAACAAAGAAGGTATTACAGCCCTCAGCCATCAGTGCCGCCGCCACCGGTGCCGCGCCAATCCCGTAACCGTCGGCCTTGACCACTCCAGCACAGCTGACGCCGCCCAGCCGCGCCTTCAGCCGCCGGTAATTCTCACGGATGGCGCCGAGATCGATGGTCAGGATTGCCCCCGCCGCCGCTTCGCTGATCGGCTCGCTCGGGGCGCCAGCCTGCCGTGGAGCAACGGCCTGCGGAAGAGATTTGCTGGAGATGTCGTTCATGCCGACCTGTTTTAGCGGAAGGCCAGTGGCTACGCCACCAAATGCCGGAACGCTGCCACCACGTCTTCGTAGACCTTGCGCTTGAACGGCACGATCAGGCCGGGCAATTCCAGCATCGGCCGCCACGCCCACCGGTCGAACTCGGCCTTGTGGCCACCCGGTGGCGGATTGATCGCGATCTCGCTTTCGTCACCGTGGAAGCGGAAGGCAAACCATTTCTGCGTCTGGCCGCGATACCGTCCCTTGAAGGCGACGCCGACCAGATGCGCCGGCAGGTCGTAGTTGATCCAGTGCGGCGCCTCGGCCAGCAGCGACACCGAGCGCATGCCGGTCTCTTCGTAGAGTTCGCGCGCCGCCGCGGGCAGCGGCTCCTCGCCATCGTCGATGCCGCCCTGCGGCATCTGCCAGAGCTGCGTCGTTCCAGCGAATTCGCTGTCCGGCTCGGCAATGCGACGGCCGACCCAGACCAGGCCGTCGCCATTGAGGACCATCACCCCTACGCAGGGCCGGTAGGGCAGTGTCTCGGCGTCAACGAGCTTGTTCTTTGCCATCTCAGCCTTTTTCCGGATCTATGGCCACCGCCGAAATCGGCACGATCTCGATGCCGCGCTTCTTGGCCTCGGTCACCCAGGAAGACACGGTATCCACCGTCAGGTCGAAAGCCGAGCCGATGCCGACGGCAAACCCTTTCGCCCGCGCCGTCGCTTCCAGCCCATCCAGTTTCTTCAATATGGCGCCGCGGTCCTGCACCGCGTCGATCGCCGTATCGCCGCCGACGAACGGCACGCCGTCCTTCAGCGCCAATTCGGGTGCCAGGCTGCGCGCTGAGGAACCGTCATCGACATAGGCGAGGCCACGCTTGCCAAGCTCGGCCATCAATGGCCCCATTGCCGTCGCGTCGGCCGAAAAGCGGGCGCCCATATAGTTCATGACGCCGGTGTAGTTGGTCGTTCGCGACAGCGCCCAGCGTAAATTCTTCAAATTCTCGTCCGGCGTCGCAGCCACGGTCAGCGTGTTGCGGCCGGGATTGACGTTCGGATAGTCGAACGGCTCGAGCGGCACCTGCATGATGACCTCATGGCCGCCCTGCCGCGCCACCTGCATCCAGCGGCCGATGCTGTTGCCTTGCGGCGCGAAGGCCAGCGTCACCTCCGCCGGCAGCTTGGCGATGGCTGCCTGCGTGCCGGTCTGCGACACGGCAAGACCGCCGATGACGAGCGCCACGCGTGCACCGCGTGCGCCGGACCACGGCCGTGCATAGACATCGAACGGGCGCCGGCCGTCGGCGGCGCGGATCGGCAGCGGACCGGTCTCGCTGGCCTCGATCAGTGCCTTGTCGGGAATGTGCGCGATCCTGAGGTTCTGGCCGATCGTCGAAGGGTCGCGGATGACGATGGCCGCCTCGGGTGGACCATCGCCCTCCTCGGTCTGGACATGGATGATCTGCGGACCGCCCGTCTTCGGCCCGCTTATGTTGGCCCCGCTTGCGTTGCTTGGCGCTGCCGTTTCGGGCGTCGCCTTGGCTGGCGCCGCGGCGGTATCCGCCGCCGCCGGCGTTTTCGGCGTCGAGACCGCTACTTCCTGCAGCTTCCGGAACGGCTTGTCGCGCAAGGCGATCGCGCTGGAGACGCCGACCACCGACAGCACGACAAGCGCGGCGGCGACCGCACCGGCGCTGATCCCGCTGCCCGAGCGCGACGGCCGGATCGCCTGTCCGAGAGGTCGTTCTATGTCCTTGCCGATATCAGCCAAGCCCGCACCCCCGGCGTGCATCCCCGAAGTAAAACCTTCTCCGGAGGCGCAAGATCCAAAATGTCGGCGCGTCCCCTTGCTTCACTGGACGCGCAGCATGCCGGCCGCAGCCCCGAATCAAACTGCCGGAGCCTCGCGGCCCCGGCAGCATCGCATCGCTTCGCTCAGGCAGCCAGACCCGTTTGGCCCGGCTTGCCCGCCCTTACTGGTTCAACACGGCCTTTTGCGGATTCGGCGGGAACGCCGGATCGGTCTTCTGGCCGCGCAGCAGCTGCTCGGCATAGATGAGCTGCAAATCGTCCTTCGGCTCCGGCGGCACATAGGCTGCCGAACCCGAACCGGTCGTGCCTTCGTCGGCGCCCTTGATATGGCCCTTGAGGTCGGATTCGCCGCGCGTCAGATCCCTGCCCTGCAGTTCCGCCGGCAGCGGCTGGTCGACCTTGATGTCGGGCGTGATGCCCTTGCCCTGGATCGACTTGCCGGACGGCGTGTAATAGAGCGCCGTCGTCAACCGCAGCGCCCCGTTCTCGCCAAGCGGGATGATGGTCTGCACCGAACCCTTGCCGAAGGACTGCGTGCCGACCACCGTGGCGCGGCGCAGATCCTGCAGCGCGCCGGCGACGATTTCCGAGGCACTGGCCGAGCCGCCATTGACGAGCACGATCAGCGGCTTGCCGCCGATGTCGTCGCCGGCCCGTGCGTCGAAGCGGGTGACGTCCTTCGGATCGCGGCCGCGCGTCGAGACGATCTCGCCACGGTCGAGGAAGGCATCCGACACGCTCACCGCCTGGTCGAGCAAACCGCCCGGATTGAGGCGCAGGTCGAGCACGTAGCCCTTGAGCTTGTCGTTCGGCACCTGCTTCTTGATGGTGTCGATGGCATTCTCGAGGTCGTCATAGGTCTTTTCGGTAAAGGAGGTGATCTTCATGTAGCCGATGTCGTTTTCGACCCGGAACTTGACCGCCTTGACCTTGATGATGTCGCGCACGACGGTCAGTTCGATCGGCTTGTCGGCGCCCTGGCGCAGGATGGTGAGCTTGATCGGCGTGTTGACCAGCCCGCGCATCTTCTCGACGGCGTCGTTGAGCGTCAGGCCGCGAACCTCCTCGCCGTCGATCTTGGCGATATAGTCGCCGGCGAGCACACCAGCCTTGGCGGCCGGAGTATCGTCGATCGGCGTGATCACCTTGACCAGGTCGTTCTCCATGGTGACCTCGATGCCGAGGCCGCCGAACTCGCCCTTGGTTTGAACGCGCATGTCCTGCGCTTCTTCGGCGTTCATGTAGGAGGAGTGCGGGTCGAGCGAGGACAGCATGCCGTTGATGGCATTTTCAACCAGCGACTTGTCGTCGGGCGGCGTCACATAATTCGCCCGCACCCGTTCGAAGATATCGCCGAAGATCGCCAGTTGCTTATAGGTCTCGGAGCCCGCAGCCTTCGCCGTCGAGCCGGGCGCGCCATAGACCAGGCTCATCGCCGATGCACCCATCAGCGCACCGGCAAACAGAAGCGACAGTTTCCGCATCATTCACGTCCTTCCAGAAAAACGGTCCGCCCACCATGGGGCCGGATCGACGGGTTTTCCATCCTTGCGGAACTCGACATAGAGCTCCGGCGTGGCATTTCCATTCTTCGATGCCGAGGTGCTCGCCACCCGGGCCTCTCCCATCGCGCCGACCGGCTCACCTGCGAGCACCGACTGGCCAGACGCGACGCTGATTCTGCTCATCCCCGCCAGGACGACATGATAGCCGTCACCCGCATTCAGGATCAAGAGTTGACCGTAAGAGCGGAAAGGCCCCGCATAAAGCACATTTCCATCCGCCGGTGCTGTGACGATGGCTCCCGATTGTGTCGCAACCATGTCACCGAGCATCACCGCGCCGTTACCGTCGTTGGCGCCGAAGCGCCGCTTGATCCTGCCGGTGACCGGCAGCGCGATCTGCCCTTGCAGCGCGGAAAACGGCGCGGCAGCGGTGAGCCTGTTGCTCTCCGGCACCGGCAGCGAGGCCAATTCCGTCGACGCCGCAGCCGATGCCGGGCCCTTGTCGGCGTCGGCCGTCTTTTGCTCGGCTGCCTTGGCCGCATCCGCCGCCTTGCGGGCCCTATCGGCCTCGAGCGAGGCGATCAGTTCTTTCAGGCTGCCGGCCTTGGCCGCCAACGTCGCGGACCGCTGCTTTTCGGCGGCCAGCGCGGTTTGCGTATCGGCGGCGAGCTTCTGCTTGGCTTCGAGCAGCATGCCGAGCCGCTTTTTTTCCGCCGCCTGCTCGCCGATCGCTGCCGTCAGCCGCGCCCGCTCGGCCTCGATCGAGGCCGTCACCCGCGACTGCTCCTTGAGGTCGGCCAGCAACATGTCGGTCTGCTGCCGCAGTTCCGGCACCACGGCACCGAGCAGGATGGCGCTGCGCACCGACGACAATGCGTCCTCCGGCTTGACCAGGATCGCCGGCGGCGGATTGAGTCCCATGCGCTGCAGCGCGCCGAGCACTTCGGCCAGAACGTCGCGTCTGGCGGCCAGTGAGGCGCGGATCTTCTGTTCCTGCGCCTTTAGCCCTTCGAGCTTGCCGCCAATGTCCTCGATGTCCTGGCCGAGCTTCTGCTCGGTCATCGCCGACTGGATCAGCGCCGCGGTGATCGAGGCGTGGTCCTTCTTGACCGCCGCGATGTCGGCGGCGAGCTTGGCCAGCCGCTCGGACGACAGCGTGATCTCTTTCGATACTTTTTCGTATTCGGCGCGGCTCTGGTCCGGGTCGGGCGCCAGGTCGAGCGTGTTCTCGGCCCGGGCGACGCCGAGCGAAAGCGCGATCGCCGCCACGGCGATGGCGTAGCGCACGCGCCAGGAGCCCGTTCGTGTTTTCCAGTCTTCAGACATTGAAGCCTAACTCTATGCGCGGCTTCGTTAACGAACCATCAACCATGTTCGAGCCCGGCCGCGATCCGCAAACCCCATGAGCCCAAACTGTCGATGAGCATTGGGGCAAAAATCCGGGCGGCTGGCATCAATTCGCCGACGGAGCCAACTTCATGGACGATGGTAGGGGTGACCGGAAAGGATCGTGGCCGCCCGGTAAAGCTGCTCGCCCAGCATTACGCGGACCAGCTGATGCGGCCAGGTCAGCGCGCCGAGCGACACCGTCAGATCAGCCAGGTCGCGCAGCGACTGGTCATGGCCGTCGGCGCCGCCAACGGCGATCACCAGCGCCTTGCGCCCGCCATCGCGCAGCGAGCCTATGCGGCCGGCGAAATCCTCGGAGGAAAGGTTCTTGCCGCGCTCATCCAGCAGCACCAGAGCCGTGCCCGGTTGCAAGTGTGTTTGCAGCTTCTGGCCTTCCTCGCGCCGGCGCTCATTGGCCGTCTGCGCGCGGCCTTCGGCAATCTCGACGATCCCGGCGAATTCGAGGCCTACGGCAGGACCGCTCTTGGCAAAACGCTCGAAATAGCGATCGGCCAACTGCTTCTCGGGGCCGGCTTTCATTCGGCCCACGGCATGAACGGTAATCTTCATCCTTGCCTCGACGAGCCGCTGATGCATGTCGGACGACGACATGCATCACGACGAGTACGGCTCAGTGGAGGGTCTCCTCCTCGAGATCGGGCGCCTGCCACATCTTTTCGAGATTGTAGAAGTCGCGGACCTCGGGACGGAAGACATGGACGATGATGTCGCCCGAATCGATCAGGACCCAGTCGGCGCCAGCCAGCCCCTCGACGCGCGCCGTGCCGAGCCCGGCATCCTTGAGCGCCTTGAGGAGATGATCGGCGACAGCCGAGACATGACGGTGCGATCGGCCCGATGCGACGACCATGTAGTCGCCGAGGCTCGATTTTCCCTGAATGTCGATTGAGACGATGTTTTCGGCCTTGGAGTCTTCCAGACTGTCAAGGACTGTCTTGATGGCGCGGGACACGGCGTCGTTTACGCTGATCCCGGCCGGCGAAGGCACGATGTCGGCCTTCTTCCGAAGTGCTGTTCTCAGTGTATTTCCTTTCGCAGCAAGAACAACCAAATCACCTTCAAAATCAGGTGACACTGCTTAGATAGGCAGAGTTAGGTTGCAGTTTCAAGACACCGCTCGCAAGCAGGCGCCCGGCAGCGGCCGAATATGCGGCTTTCCGAGCGAGAAAATCGGAACCGCCTCGCCCCGCAGCGGTTATCGGCTCATCCACGAACCGGAATCCCGACATGCCGATCGATCCCCAGAACGCCCTCCTCACCGTGCAATCCGGCCTGGCGCAACTCAGCACGCTGATCGTCTCCTACTCGCTTTCGGCGGTCGGCGCCGTCATCCTGCTGGTCATCGGCTACATCGTCGCCGGCCTCGCCGAGCGTTCGATCTATGCCGGCCTCGGCCATATCCATGGCTTCGACGAAACGCTCCGCCATTTCTTCTCGCAGGTCGTCCGATACGCCATCCTCGGGCTGGTCGTGATCATGGTTCTCGGCCAGTTCGGCGTGCAGACCGCTTCGATCATTGCCGCCATCGGTGCCGCCGGCCTGGCCATCGGCTTGGCGCTGCAAGGCACGCTGCAGAACATTGCCGCCGGCATCATGCTGCTGGCGCTGCGGCCGTTCCGCATCGGCGAATATGTCGAGGTCGGCGCCATATCCGGCACCGTCGAGGAGATCGGCCTGTTCGCTACAACGCTGCGGACGGTCGAAGGCGTCTACGTGCTTGCACCCAACTCGACCCTGTGGAACCAGCCGGTCCGCAACTTCACCCGCAACGGTGTGCGTCGCGGCGACATCACGCTCGGCATCGGCTCGTGGAACGACATCGATTTCGCGCAAAAGACCATGCTTGGCGTTGCCGCCGCCGACCGGCGTGTCAGGCGGCAGCCTGCGCCGATCGCCTTTGTCGCGACCGTCGGCGACAGCACCGTCGCCATCACCTTGCGCTACTGGACGGCGGCTGCCGACTTCTTCGCCACCCAGATCGACCTTACCAAGAGTGTCAAGCAGGCGTTCGATGCCGAGGGCCTTTCGGTCCCGGCGCCGGCACCGAAAGCGCCGCAGGCGGATGCCTCAGCCACACGGCAATAGAGCATTTGAAGCCAGCTGGAGGGTGTTCAAATTTCTTCGCGCCCGCGTTGACCTTCGGGCGCGAAGGCGAGATCGACGGGCAACGGCGCCTGCGCCGTCATCGGCGCGAAACTGCCGGTCTCGGTGGCAGGCACGGGCCGCACCATGACGACTCGCCAAAGAACGAACAGGCAGTACGCGGCGGCAATGACGATTGCCACATAGATGAAGGCCTGCGTGCCATAGACGGCGGAAAGCCCGGTCACGATGCCGGGGACGACGAAGCCGGACAGCGACCAGGCGAACAAAAGCGAGCTCGACAGCGCCACCATGTCGTCCTTGCCGGCGCGATCGCCGGCATGGGCGCTGGCCAGAGAGTAGATCGATTCCGAGGCGCCGTCCCAGACCACGTAGATGACGAGCAGCGCCACCAGCGCGCCGCCGTCGAAACCGAGGGCAAACAGGCCCGCCGCGGCGGCAAGCGCCGACGCCGCGATCAGCACGAAGCGCCGGTCGGTGCGGTCGGAAATCCAGCCGAGCGGGATCTGCAGGATCAGCGTGCCGACCGGCATTGCCGAAAGCAGCAAAGCGACGTCGGCCTGGCCGTAGCCCTTGGCCGTGGCATGGATCGGCGCAAAGCCCGAGATCGTCATCGACAGGCCGCCGACGGCAAGCATGCCGGCAACGCCCACCGGCGAGATCCGCCAGGCGCGGCCGAGCGCCACGGACGCCGCTTGCGGCGCCGGTGGCTGCGCGAGCCGCGTCAGCCCGACGGGAAGGATCGACAGTGCGGTGAAGGCAATGCCGATCAGCGGCGCGTCGGCCGCGCGGATATCGATCAACGCCAGCGTCGAATAGCCGACGCCGAGTCCGGCGACATAGGCAACGTAGAAGATAGCCATGACCCGGCCGCGGATGGCGTTGGCAACGACATCGTTCAGCCAGCTCTGCGCGACGATGAACAGGCCGCAAATGGCAAAGCCGTAGAGCGCCCGTGCAGCGATCCACGGCAAGGGATGCGGCCCGGCGCCGACCGCGGCGTTGGACAGCACGATGAGTGCCGACAGCACCATGAACACGCGGGCATGGCCGACACGCCGCACCAGCGGCCCGGTCAGGATGCAGCCGGCGAGGCCGCCAGCCGAAAGGCCGGTGACGATCAGCCCCGCCCAAGTCGGATCGAAGCCCGCGGCGCCGAGCCGGACTGGGATATAGGCGAACATGAGGCCATTGCCGACGGCGATCAGCGCCATCGACAAGAGGATACTGGCAATGGCGATCGACGGGGCCGGCTGCCCTAGACCGTTCTTGTCCTGGTCGCGCTCGAGAATCGTCATGACCGAGGATCGCCCATCAAGCTGGTCAAGGCAGCGGCAAAAGCGACATCAGCGGTCTTGCCTTCCGTGTCGGCTCAGCCCCTTGCTACCTTGCGGATCGCGCTCGACGACAGCGACGAACGAGGGCCGTGGATGAAGGTCCAGGCCGGCGCGTCCATGCGGGCGAGCCGCGGCGCGTCGCCCTCGTCTACGCGGGCATAGTCGAACGTCTTGGCGACCACAGACGACAGGAACGACAGTGTCGCGCCCGGCCGGTCGACCACCGCGATCGGGAACGTCATGACGATGCGGCGCCAGCGCTGCCAGCGGTGGAAGTCGCGAAGCGAGTCGGCCCCCATGATCCAGACGAAATCGACGCCGGGGTTACGCGCCTTGACCAGCGCCAGCGTATCGGCGGTGAAGCGGACGCGGTGGGCCGCCTCGAAGGCGGTGACCTTGATCTTCGGGTTCTTGGCGATCTTTTCGGATAGCTCCAGCCGCTTGGCCAGCGGTGCCAGGTCACCGGCATTCTTGAGCGGGTTGCCGGGCGTCACCATCCACCACAGCTGATCGAGCGCAAGGCGTCTGAGCGCGATCTCGGCGACCAGCGCATGGCCGGCGTGCGGCGGGTTGAACGAACCGCCGAACAGCCCGACCGCCACGCCTTTCCCGGCATGCGGCATCTTGAGGTAGCGCGGAGGGACGGGATGCTCGGAAGGGGATAGCATCGTGCTAAGCACCCCCCTTGCGGAGGAGATGTCCGGCAGGACAGAGGGGGGTGGCTGGGCGCAAACTTCAAGCCCTAGCGGCGAAAAAGGTCAAGGCCTCACCTGTCCCGACCCGCGTACGCGGTATTTGAACGACGTCAGTTGCTCGACGCCGACCGGCCCGCGCGCATGCATCTTGCCGGTGGCAATGCCGATTTCGGCGCCCATACCGAACTCACCGCCATCGGCAAACTGGGTCGAGGCGTTGTGCAGAAGGATCGCCGAATCGATCTCGCTGAAGAACCGTTCGACGGCCTTTGCATCCTCGGCGATGATCGCCTCGGTGTGATGCGATGAAAAATTCTCGATATGCTCGATCGCGCCGGCAACGCCGTCGACCAGCTTCACCGCAATGATGGCATCGAGATATTCGGTCACCCAGTCTGCATCGGTCGCGGGTTGGGCATCGGCATAAAGCTTCAGCACCTCGGCATCGGCATGGATCTCGCAGCCTGCCGCCTGTAGGGCCCCGAGGATCGGCACCAGGTGCGTGCCGGCGACGGCACGGTCGACCAGCAGCGTCTCGGCAGCACCGCACACCCCGGTGCGCCGCATCTTGGCATTGACCGCGATCTTGACCGCCATGTCGAGATCGGCCGATCCGTCGATATAGAGATGACAGATGCCCTCGAGATGCGCGAAGACCGGCACCCGTGCCTCGTTCTGCACACGCTCGACCAGCCTGCGGCCGCCGCGCGGGATGATGACCTCGAGATTGCCGGAAAGCCCTTTCAGCATTTCGCCGACGGCGGCGCGATCGGTGGTCGGCACCAACTGTATGGCATCCTCCGGCAGCCCGGCTGTCTTCAGCCCCTCGACCAGGCAGGCATGGATCGCGGCGGAAGAATTCGCCGAATCCGAGCCGCCGCGCAGGATCACCGGATTGCCCGCCTTGAGGCAGAGCGCGCCTGCATCGGCGGTCACGTTCGGCCGGCTCTCATAGATGACGCCGACGACGCCAAGCGGCGTGCGCACCCGTTCGATATGCAACCCGTTCGGCCGCTCCCAGGCGGCAATGACATCGCCGACCGGATCGCGCAACCCGGCGATTTCATTGATCCCGTCTGCCATGGCGCGGATGCGGGCGGGATCGAGCTTCAGCCGATCTATGAAGGAGGCGGAAAGCCCGGATTCGTGACCATTCGAAACATCGATGGCGTTAGCATCGAGAATGTCCTGCTCACGGGCGATGATGGCGTCGGCCATGGCGAGGAGCGCGGCATTCTTGGCAGCAGTGTTCGCAATGGCCAGCGGTCGGGCGGCAGCGCGCGCCTTGCGGCCTATCCGTGTCATCAAACTGGCTACATCATCGCCTTGGTGTTTGTTCAGCATTTGACCGATCCAGTGAAGCTGGTGGATTTACACGCGGGCAGCCTTCGCGGCAATGGCCGCAAATTTGAGGAAGCAGAATGAAGACAGTTATCCTCGTTGCTCTCGGCGCGATGCTCATACCGACAAGCCTCCGTGCCGCGGACTACTGCGACGACAAATTTGAACCTGGAGAGAGCCCCGACGGCAAGGCCATGCTTATGGTAAGCTCGATGATGTCCCTCGCACTCGCTGAGCGCTATTGCGGCGCGCCACCGACACCGCTTTCCCAGATCAACGTCGTTGTTGAAGAGTTGCATGGATGTGGGCCGCGCGCTCGGCTTGAGGCGGAATTCAAAAAAGGATGGAAGGGGCAGAAGCAATGACGACTGACGCGCTCATCCGCGATCTCGTCGTCGAAGACGACAAGGATGTTCCCCAAGCCGAAGTGGATCGACGTGCCAAGGCTGGCATCGAAGCGGAGTTGGGAGGTTGCAGCGAACTTCTGAAGATATACCAGGACTTTCAGGATCGATATCGCAACCCACCCAAATGGCCGCATGAGCCTGACCAGTAGCGCGCCGTCAATGGCGGGCTGCATCTCCGTCGGCCGCGCCGCTCACCACGAGGTCGTCGCGGTGGATCATCGCCGAACGCGCCTCGTAGCCGAGCACGGTTTCGATCTCGGTCGTCTTCAGGCCAGCGATCCTTACGGCATCGGCGGCATCATAGGCAACCAGCCCGCGCGCTATCTCGCGGCCCTCGGGCGACAGGATGGCCACCGTATCGCCGCGCGCAAAATTGCCGCTGACCAATTTGACGCCGGCCGGCAGCAGCGACTTGCCGGAGAGCAGCGCGCTGATCGCGCCGGCATCGACGGTCAGCCGTCCTGCAGGTTCGAGCTGCCCGGCGATCCAGGTCTTGTAACCCTTGACCGGATTGGCGCTCGGCCGGAAGAAGGTGGCGCGCTCGCCGCGCTCGATTGCCAGCAGCGGCGACAGCCGCGTGCCCGATGTGATGATCATGGCGGTGCCGGCGGCGGTGGCGATCTTGCCGGCGTCGAGCTTGGTGCGCATGCCGCCGCGCGACAATTCCGAAGCGGCAGCACCCGCCATTGCCTCGATGTCGGGAGTGATGCGGTCGACGACGGGAATGAACCGAGCTTGCGGGTCACGCGCAGGCGGTGCCGTGTAGAGCCCGTCAATGTCGGAAAGCAGCACCAAAAGGTCGGCGCCCATCATAGTGGCGACGCGCGCCGCCAGCCGGTCGTTGTCGCCATAGCGGATTTCCGATGTCGCCACCGTGTCGTTCTCGTTGATGACCGGCACTGCCGTCATCTTGAGCAGCGTCGAGATCGTCGCCCGCGCGTTGAGGTAGCGGCGGCGCTCTTCGGTGTCGCCGAGCGTCAGCAGGATCTGGCCCGATTTCAAGCCATTCTTGCCGAGCGCATCCGACCAGGCGCCGGCCAAGGCGATCTGCCCGACGGCAGCAGCGGCCTGGCTCTCCTCGAGCTTCAGCGCTCGCTTGCCGAGGCCGAGGATGGTGCGGCCGAGCGCAATCGCCCCGGAAGACACGACGAGAATTTCGGCGCCGCCATTGGCCAGCACGGTGATGTCGTCGGCAAGCGAGGCCAGCCAGTCGCGCTTCAGGCCCGTCGTGCGGTCGACAAGCAGCGCCGAGCCGATCTTGACGGCAATGCGCCGATAATTTTTCAGCGATTGCGCGGCCATGGCTATGTGTTCCAGCGCGTCTCGACCGGCGCAGCGACAGCTTCGCGGGCCTCCGCCACCACAGCCATCAGCGCGCGCAACACCGCCTCGACGCCTTCGCCGGTGACAGCAGAAAGCAGCATCGGCGCGCGGCCGGCGGCGCGTTTCAGCGAGGCGGTCTTTTTCTTGCGTGCGTCGGCATCGAGTATGTCGACCTGGGAAAGCGCGACGATTTCGACCTTGTCGGTCAGCCCGTTGCCGTAGGCGTCGAGTTCGGCGCGCACGGTCTTGTAGGCCTGGGCCGGATTTTCTTCCTGTGCCGAGACAAGATGCAGAAGGACGCGCGTGCGTTCGACATGGCCTAGGAAGCGGTCGCCGATGCCGACCCCTTCATGCGCGCCTTCGATCAGGCCGGGAATGTCGGCGATGACGAATTCGCGCCCGTCGATGCGGGCCACGCCAAGGCCCGGATGCAGGGTGGTGAAGGGATAGTCAGCGATCTTCGGCTTGGCCGCGGTGACCGCCGCCAGGAAGGTCGACTTGCCGGCGTTGGGCAGCCCGACAAGGCCGGCATCGGCGATCAGCTTCAGCCTGAGCCAGATGTTGAGCTCTTCGCCTGGCAGTCCGGGATTGGCGCGGCGCGGCGCCTGGTTGGTCGAGGTCTTGAAGTGCTGGTTGCCGAAACCGCCATTGCCGCCCTTAGCCAACAGAAAGCGCTGGCCGACGACCGTCAGATCACAGATCAGCGTCTCATTGTCCTCGGCAAAGACCTGTGTTCCGGCCGGCACTTTCAGCGTTACGTCGGCCCCCTTGGCGCCGGTCATGTTGCGGCCCATACCGTGCGTCCCGGTCTTGGCTTTGAAATGCTGCTGATAGCGATAGTCGATCAGCGTGTTTAGTCCGTCGACCGCCTCCACCCAGACATCGCCGCCGCGGCCACCGTCGCCACCGTCCGGACCGCCGAACTCGATAAACTTTTCGCGCCGGAACGACACCGAACCGGCGCCGCCGTCGCCGGAGCGGATGTAGACCTTGGCTTGATCGAGAAATTTCATCGGATTGTATGGTTTCTGTTATTGGCTTTGCGGGATTGCTCTAAACCAAGGCGGGTCGAAGGGCGAGGGCCGTTTTTACTACTGTAACGTCGCGCGTATCTCTGGACGCGTAGCCTTTGGTTGACCCTTGCCGAAAATCGATCTTCGGCTTTCCAAGCGCGAGATGTCGCAATGAAGCTGGTAACTTACAATATCCACTACGGCGTCGGTCTCGACGGCCGGTACGATGTCGGCCGTATCGCCGATGCCGTGCGCGGCGCCGACGTGATCGCGCTGCAGGAGGTCTCCCGCGCCAACCCGAAGAATGGCGGCCGCGACATGGTGGCCGAACTCGGCGAGGCGCTGCCCGACTATTTTGCCGTTTACGGCAGCAATTTCGAAGCCGACGCTGGCTCGCGCTTGGAAAACGGCCGCGCCATCACGACCACCTTCCAGCTCGGCAACATGGTGCTGTCGAGGACGCCGATCCATCTGTCGCGCAATCTCCTTTTGCCGCGCAGCCGCAGTTTCGAAGCAATGAACTTCCAGCGCGGCGCGCTGGAGGCGCTGATCGAAACGCCGCTTGGTCCGATCCGCTTCTATTCCACCCATCTCGACCACCGCAGCCCGGTTGAACGCCTGAGCCAAATCCGCTTTCTGCGCGAACGCCTATTAAACTACCCGCTCGAGGGCGGCGGGCTCTCCGGCGTCGCCGAGATCGGCTTGCCGGACCTGCCTTGTCCTGAAGCCTTCGTCGTCATGGGCGACTTCAACATGCTCGCCGGATCGTCGGAGCACGTCGAACTCGCCGGCCAACCCGACCATGAATTCGGCATGCCGGTGACTGCCGACCTCGCCGTCGATGCCGCCGTGCGCCTCGGCGCTGCCGGCGCCGATCTCGTCACCTGGGTCGACCCCAAGCGGCCAGGCGATGCCAGCCGCTACAAGCGCATCGACTACATCTTCACCAGCGCCTCGCTTGCCAAATCGCTGAGGCGCCTGTGGGTCGACCGGCAAGCGGCCGGTTCGGACCACTTGCCGGTCTGGCCAGAGATGGCGTGAGCCGCATCCATCAAAAATGCACCCAGTTCCTGAGACTGGTCCAGGTCTTGCGATCGAGGCGGTAGCGTTCGACCGGCACCTGACCGGCAACGATCGAATTCAGCATGCCCTGGCCGGCATACTGGAAGCCGCATTTGTGGATGACGCGGCGCGAGGCCGGATTGATAACCCGCGTCGAGGCGTGCAGCACCTGGATCGTGGTTCTCTGGAAGGCAAGGTCGACCAGTGCGTGCGCTGCCTCCGTCGCGTAGCCGCGTTTCCAGTACGGCTCGCCGATCCAGTAGCCGAGCTCCAGCCCGCGATCCGTTGTGTTGAGTCCGGCACAGCCGACGAAGGTCTCGGTGCCGGCCAGCGTCAACGCATAGGCGATTCCAGCCCGGCGCGATGCCGTCATAGCCAGGAAAGCGCGTGCCTCCGCCTCGCCATAGGGATGCGGCATGCGAGCCAGCATTTCCGCGACATGGCGGTTGTCGGCGAGCGCCACCAATTGCTCGATGTCGCTTTCACGCGGGGCACGCATGACCAGCCGCTCGGTCGCGAGCACCGGGCAATCTATCGTGTAACTTTCGTCGTCTGAGTCTTCCGCTTCGGCAACCATGTCAGTCCTCCAGGCAAGAAAAAAGGGAGATGGAAACCCATCTCCCCTGATCCTTTTCCTGGCTTGGCCAGACACCGGTCCCGAGATGGGTGCCGGTGTTCTCGTGCGGAACCGGCTACTCCGCTGCCTTCGTCATCGGGTTCACCGATACGTAGGTTCGGCCATTGGCTTTTTTGTTGAAGGTGACTGCGCCAGCTTCGAGCGCAAACAGCGTGTGGTCCGTGCCAATGCCGACATTGGTGCCGGGATGCCACGTCGTGCCACGCTGACGAATGATGATGTTGCCCGGAATCACGGCTTCGCCGCCAAACTTCTTCACGCCGAGTCGCTTGGAATGGGAGTCGCGACCGTTGCGCGACGATCCGCCAGCTTTCTTGTGTGCCATCTAACTACTCCGATGCGCCGTGAGGCGCCTAAACGATCTTATGAACGCGTTCGCGTTCCGTTTCAAGTCCGATCCGGCGACGATTGCGCCGGTTCGTTCTACTTTTTCGCCAATTCCTTGGCCTGCTCGCGCCAGTCCTTGATCTGGTCGGCGCTGAACGGCATGTGCTCGTCGATCTTGGCGACATCCTTGTCGGACAGTTTGGCGATCTGTGCGAAGGTCGTGATGCCCTGTTCGTTGAGCTGGCCGGCTGCAACCGGGCCGATGCCCTTGATCACGGTCAGATCGTCCGGTTCGCCCTTCGGTGCCTTGAACAGCGGAGCGGCGGTTTCGGTTGCCTTGGCCTCGGTTTCCTTCGGCGCAGCCTCTGCGTTGGCTTCCTTCTTGGGAGCAGCCTTTACCTCAGTCTTGGCGGCGGCCTTCTTCGCCGGCTTGGCGCCATCCAGCAGGATCTCGGCGATCCTGACGGTGGTCAAAAGCTGACGATGGCCGATCTTGCGGCGCGAATTCTGCCGGCGGCGCTTCTTGAAGGCGATGACCGTGCGGTTCTTGCCCTGTTCGACGACTTCGGCGGTGACCAAGGCGCCGTCGACGAACGGCGCACCGAACGTGACGTTCTCGCCCTCGCCATGCGCGAGCACCTGGCCGATCTCGACGATATCGCCGACATTGGCTTCGAGTTTTTCGATCTTCAGGAGATCGTTGGCGGCAACGCGATACTGCTTGCCGCCCGTTTTGATGACTGCGAACATTTTTTGCCTTTCGCTGTTCGGTCGGCCTTGATGAACCGCCTTAGGCGGTTCGGCCGTCTTTTTGTCAGTCTGCGGGTTCAAAAAACAAGCGGCGCGGAAGATCCCTCCACGCCGATTGCGCGCTGTCCCTAACCGAAGGTTCGGTTTGAGTCAAGGCAAGCGCCGCGGGCAAGCTGCAAACGGGTGAGCCCAGTCCTTGCAAATATCGAGCAGCGGCTGCCGGAGGCTCGAAGGAAGCAGGGACAGAAGCTGCGGCGACGGGGCAGATTGGCCCTTGTAACCTGCCTGTCCAGCCGTTATCTAGTGCGCCGCGCCGGCAACGGCGGACCATGACCGCGGAGAGGTGGCAGAGTGGTCGAATGCACCGCACTCGAAATGCGGCATGGGTGCAAGCCCATCGGGGGTTCGAATCCCTCCCTCTCCGCCACTTCGGAATGGTACGACCCGAGCCATAGATAACTGCATCTCTCATCGCGCCGGTAATGGCTTAAGATCGCGGCCTATGCAGCCTTCCGCCGCAATTGGCTCACACTTAGCCACACCGCCGAAACCAGAAAGTAGAGGGCGCCTACTGCGGCATAGCCGGCCACGTTGCTGATGGATGGCGGCATCGGCATCCGCGCCTGCACGATGAAAAAGGTGCCTGCCAGCGCTGATTGCCCTCCGCTCAGGATCATCGCCCACTGTGCACCAGAGCTCTTCCAACGGCGGACAGCGGTGCCGAGTTGAAGCAGGCCGGACAGGATCGCCCATAGGCCGAACACCCCGAGCACCCAATTCATGCTCATCTTCAGCGCAACAACGACCGCGAGCGTTGTCGCCACACTGACCACGACGTTGATGGTCTGCGTGCGATTCTGTCCCAATCCTCCGCTGCGCGATGCGTCGACAAAATTGGCCAGGGCATCCCATGCAGGATAAGCCACGAGTAACACCGCCGCGATCTCCCCGGAATTCTGTCCCACCGTAAAGGCAGCCGCCACCCAGGCAGCCGAGAACGCCGTCCGAGCGAAGTAATAGAGCTTGAGCCATTGTTCCTGGCTGGCACGGGAAAGATCGCGATTGTGAACCGTCATTGGATGTCCTTTCGACTAGTAGGTAGAGAGTCTTGACGAACGTCGCGGAGCCGTTACGGCTATGGTTGGTTGAGATCTTAGTGTCGTATGTGGAGGGAACGCGGAGCGAGCCGCTCCAGGAGCGGGCCTGTTATGACGCCGAATATCGTCGGGTCGCCATAGGCCCGTGCCGAAAGCATCGCGCCGTGGACAGTCGCCATGAACGCTTCAGCCTCGGCGCGAGGGGTACTCATCAGTTGAAATTGGCCGCGCCGCGCGCCGCGCTCCAGCACGGATGTAAGCCAAGCCGACAGGGAGCGGAAATGCGCCCGGACCTCAAGGCTGACTTCCTCGGGCAGAACGGGGAGCTCGCTTGCCAACAGCGCGCAGATACAAAACGGGGCGCTGGCGTCCGCAATGCAGGCTTCCCAATACCTGGCATAGATCCGCAACTGTTCGAGCGGATCGGATTCGTGAAGTTCGACATTTGCCATCCCCGCTTCAGCTTCTTCCCGATACCCCGCAACCAGCGTCCGAACCAGATCGACTTTGCTTGGGAAATGGTGATGGATGCTCGCCTTACGGATCCCGACCACATCAGCGATGTCGGCATAACTGAAACCGTTGTAGCCGCCAGCGACGATCAGAGAACGCGCACAAGCCAGGATGTCGTCAGAGGTGGTAGACAAGTTGCTCATGCCCGTACCTACCTTCTGGTAGGATGGCCGTCAAGCCTACTTGCAAAGCGAGTAGCGTGAAATTGGGTGGCTTTGGCGTAGACGTCATTCGATCTTCATTGATCTCGGCTCGCCATAAATTCAGAAAGCGCCGGGTGTTTGTCGATCGAGGTAGCCATCCCACTTCGGGGAGGAGGGCATCGCCCTCCGGCCGACCGGATCATTGCGATCGCCGGGCGGCACTAGGCGTTTGCACTGACTGCGCTATCTCCCCATCGTTAGCCTTGTTCTATCGCTGGTTGAAGACTGGGAGGTTTCCATGGATCGGCGACTATTTTTGACAGGAATGTTTGGCATTGCCGGGGCCGCGGCCCTTGCAAGCACAGTTCGGCCAATCAACGCAGTGGCCGGCGTTCCAACTGCCAGAAGCGGCATTCTCGATGAACTCGAGGCGCCGGATGTCGAAACCTTCGACGACGACGAAACTCAAGCCGAGTTGCAACCAGTCTATCATCGCCGGTGGCACCGGCCGCGTCGGCGCCGCCGGCGTGCTTGGAGAAGGGTCTGTCGCGTTTACTGGCGAAATGGCTATCGGCGCAGGCGGTGCTTCCGCAGGCGCGTGTGGGTCTGGTTTCGATTCTAGCAACTGGCCGGCTTGAACCCTGGCCATTGCGGCCGGGGTTCAAGCCTCGGCGACCGTTAGCGCCCTTGGAGAGTTTGTCTAAGGGCGCCCGAGGAGGCTGACGGTGTTTGCAGGTTTCAGAGCCACCAGCTTGCGACTGGACGATACGACCATTTTCGCAAGGGTTGGTGGCACCGGTCCGCCGCTGCTGCTTCTTCACGGTTTTCCAGAAACGCATCTGATGTGGAGGGATATCGCCGCAGCCTTGGCGCCCCACTTCACGGTGGTCGCCGCCGACCTTCGAGGCTATGGGCAAAGCGGATGCCCGGTTTCCTCTGCCGATCATAGCCCATACGCCAAGCGCGCCATGGCCGGCGACATGGTTCAGGCCATGAAACAGCTGGGGTTTGAGCGGTTCATGGTTGCCGGGCATGACCGTGGCGGGCGGGTTGCCTATCGCCTGGCGCTCGACCATCCCGACAAAGTGCTCAAAATCGCCGTCCTCGACATCATCCCCACCGCCGCAACATGGGATCGGGCGGATGCCAAACTGGCGCTCGGCTTCTGGCCCTGGAGCCTTCTTGCCCAGCCGGAGCCCCTGCCGGAGCGTCTGATAGGCGCGGCTCCCGATGCCGTCGTCGACGATGCAATAACGCAGTGGGGATCGTCGGCGAAAATGGTCTCCAAAGAGGTCAGGGACGCCTATGTTGATGCGCTTCGCGATCCCGCGCATATTCACGCCATCTGCGAAGAGTATCGCGCCGCTGCGACGATCGATCGTGAACATGACGCGCTGGACCAGGTAAACGGTCGTCGCATCGAGTGTCCGCTACTGGCGCTTTGGAGTGGCGAAGGCGCCCTGGAGAACTGGTATGCGCAAGAAGGCGGGCCGCTGGCCATTTGGAGGAAATGGGCCGACAGGGCGGAAGGACGCGCTGTCCAAGGCGGGCATTTTTTCCCAGAAGAGCACCCCGAAAAGATCGCAGCGGCACTCTCGGAATTCTTCGAGGATAAACAGGACGGTCAGCACAGAGTATTGTAGAGGTCACATGCTTCAGTTACGCCGAACCTCGGGAGTGCTTCGCGGCCTGAGATCGAGAACCCTCCGAAATTCGCTCGGCCGGCGTCAACGTGCTTAAAAAGAAAATGAAGGCGATCTCCACGGCCGCGCCTCTGATATGCAGCCTGATGTTTGTCGGAAGTTGCGCATCGCCTTTGCCTGCATCCTTCGATGCTGCGAAATACGACAAGATGAGTTGCGTCGAGCTCAACGTGGCGATGGGCGCTGTCGCCGACGAAATGTCGGCGACAGCCATCGCTCGCGGCAAAGTCGTCCACACCAACATTCCGGGCTGGCTGTTGGGAGGGCAGCGTGTCGCCTCTGCTGTTACTGCCCGCCAGAGTGCGAAGATCGAGCGCTTGCGGCAGCAGGAGGCTGCGATTGCGGCGGCGAGGCGAAGCAGGTGCTGATTACGTCACTGAAGTGGGTCTTCAGCCCGCCACACCAGATTGATGCGCAGCGATCGCGCCGAGGAATATCTCGCCGAAATCCTTGAGCTTGGCGGCGCCGACGCCGTTGACCGCGGCGAAGGCGTCCAGATCGCGCGGGCAGCGTTCGGCCATATCGATCAGTGTACGATCCGAAAAGATCACGAAGGCCGGCACCTGGCGTTCCCGGGCAAGACGCAGCCGTACAGCCTTGAGCGCGGCCAGCAGCACCGAATCCAGACCTTCCGTGCCTGCTGCGGTATCCTGTGCGGTCCGTATCTTGCCTCGCGATGACTGGCGCGCGTCCACGCGATACCGGAACGATGCCTCGCCCCGAGCCAGCGCACGGCCCTTCTCGGCAATGGCGACGCCGCCATGGCCGGTTGAGTCCAATGTCAGAAACCCTCCCGCGACGAGCTGGCGCACCAGCGACAGCCACACATTTTTCTTGTGCGCGACACCGGTGCCGAAGCTGGCAAGCCTGTGGTGGCTCCTGTCCAGGACCTTCTCGGTTTCGTGGCCGAGCAGAACATCGACGACATGGGCGGCGCCAAAGCGCTCGCCGGTCTGTGCGATCGCCGCCAAGATGATCCGCGCCTCCGCTTCGCCATCCGCATGCGGCCCCTGGTCGAGGCAGTTGTCGCAATTGCCGCAAGGCGAAGCACTCTCGCCGAAATAGCCAAGCAGGATCTGACGGCGGCACTGCGTCGTCTCGCAATAACCGATCAGCGTATCGAGTCGGCCATGCGCGCGCCTTTTGTGCTCAGCCGGCGCGTCCTCGTCTTCGATGAAAAGCCGACGCATGCGGATATCGCCGAGACCGAAGAGCATATGTGCCTCGGCCGCCCGCCCATCGCGGCCCGCCCGCCCGATTTCCTGATAATAGGCCTCCAAGCTGCCCGGCAGGTCGGTGTGGAAGACATAGGCGACGTCCGGCTTGTCGATCCCCATGCCAAAGGCGATGGTCGCCACCATCACCACGCCGGACAAGGTCATGAAGGCGTTTTGATTCGCTTCACGCGCGTCCTTGCTCATTCCGGCATGATAGGCGAGCGCGCGTACGCCGTTCCGCTCGAGGAACGCCGCCATCTCTTCGGTCTTTTTGCGCGACAGGCAATAGACGATCCCGCTGCGGCCTGCATGGCGCTGCACGAAGTTTAGCAATTGGCGCTTGCTGTCCTGCTTGGGCTCAATGCCTAGCTTGATGTTCGGCCGGTCGAAGCCGAGCACCACCGTATCGACGCGCCCGTCGAACAGTTGCGCGGCAATGTCGGTGCGCGTCGTCTCGTCCGCCGTCGCCGTCAGCGCAATGATCGGCACTTTCGGGAAGATATCACGTAGTCTCGACAATTCTTCGTATTCGCGCCGGAACGCCGGTCCCCATTGCGAGATGCAATGTGCCTCGTCGATGGCGATCAGCCGGACATCGAGCTTGGTCAACGCCTCGAGCATTCGCACGGTCATCAACCGCTCCGGTGCAAGATAGAGCAGGCGCGTCTGGCCTGCGGCGACACGGCGCCATGCAGCGACATTGGCATCGCGGTCGAGCGAGGAATTGATCGTATCGGCCGCCACGCCGGCAAGCCGCAATGCGGCGACCTGATCCTGCATCAGGGCCACCAGCGGCGAAACGACAATGGTGAGCCCGCCCAGCACCAGCGCCGGGACCTGGTAGCAGAGCGATTTGCCGGCGCCGGTCGGCATGACAGCCAGCACATGATGCCCGGCCAGCAACGCCTCCATCACGGCCGCCTGGCCGAGACGAAAATCATCGAAGCCGAATACATCCTTCAGGACGCGCCGCTTGGAATCCTCCACCGGGACGCTCGCCGCTATCTGCATTAGGGAACTTTCGGGGATACGACCTGCCGAAATTCGCCGGCGAATCGCCAGATGATTGCCTGGACAGCAGATTCGAACATTTATCGACCCCTCTGGTCCTGTCCGCGGCACCGCCCGAGGCGAACTTCTCTCTCATTGGCCGATATCAGACCGTCCTTCCAGCCCCTATTCGCTTTGGCTGTGAATATCGCACCGCCTCGGAGCGGTTAATCCTATCTTCACCATCATTCGGCAGGTTCAGGTTCTGCGGTGATGTTTTGAGTACCGCGGCGCCACAAGCGCCCAGGCAACACGCCCGCGTCTCTCCGGAGGCGCGGGTTTTTTCGTTCTGAGAACCGGTTGCCTGATCTTCGGGCCCACAGCTCAGTCGAGGAAATCGGCGCGGTGCGGCGTAAAGCTGTCGACCAGTCGTCCCGCCTGCAGCGCCTTGACGCCATGGACAAGGTTGGAAGGAACGATGAAGCTGCTTCCTGCTCCCAGGATCTCGGTCCTGCCGTCGATGGTGACCTCGAAGCGCCCTTCAGCGACGTAGCTCGCCTGGACGTGCGGGTGCGAGTGCAGCGCGCCGACGCCACCCTTGTCGAAACCAAACTCGACCATCATCAGCTCGTCCGTGTGCAGGAGCACGCGCCTGCGGTTGCCATCCGGCGTCGGCGTCCATGCGCCTTCACCGGCATGCGAGAAGATTTTGGTTCCGGTCATCGCCAAACTCTCATCTTTGGTTGTTCATCGCGCCAGCCAGCCGCCGTCCACCGGCATCACCGCGCCATGCATATAGTTCGACGCCGGCGCCAGCAGGAAGACGGCTGCGTCGCCGATGTCTTCCGGCGCGCCCCAGCGCCCGGCCGGAATGCGCGCCAGGATCGACGCGCTGCGGTCGGGATCGGCGCGCAGCGCCTCGGTATTGTTGGTCTCGATATAGCCCGGCGCAATGCCGTTGACATTGATGCCCTTTGCCGCCCATTCGCAGGCAAGCAGCCGGGTGATGCCGAGCACGCCATGTTTGGAGGCGGTGTAGGAGGCAACGCGGATGCCGCCCTGGAAACTCAGCACCGAGGCGATGTTGACGATCTTGCCGCGCCGCCCCGGCTCGGCAAGGACACGCCTGGCAAAGCGCTGGCTGAGGAAGAACACCGTCTTGAGATTGACGCCGATGACGTCGTCCCAGTCGGCTTTGGTCAAGTCGACCGCATCGGCACGCCGGATGATGCCGGCATTGTTGACCAGGCCATCGAGCGGCCCCGTATCATCCCAGACGCGGTCAAGCATCGCCTGGGCAGCGGCATCGTCGCCAAGGTCGCAGCGGACTGCCTCGAAGCGGCCGCCGGCCGCCGCAATCTTCTCCGCCGTCTCGTCCATCGCCGACCGGCCAACGCCGACCACCGCGCCACCGGCGCGCGCGATCGACACGGCGATGCCCTGGCCGATGCCGGTATTGGCGCCGGTAACGAGGATGCGCTTGCCGGCAAGGCTGAACGCAGAGAGTTCGCTCACCTGAGCTCCTCCATCATTACCAGGTCGACGTCGGTATAGTCGACATTGTCGCCGGCCATCGCCCAGATGAAGGCGTAGTTCGAGGTGCCGGCGCCCGAATGGATCGACCATCCCGGCGACAGCACCACCTCCTCGTTTCGCATGACGAGATGGCGCGTTTCGTCCGGCTCGCCCATGAAATGAAACACCCGCGCCGCCTCCGGCAGATCGAAATAGAGATAGGCTTCCATGCGCCGGTCATGCACATGGCATGGCATGGTGTTCCAGACCGAACCGGAGGCAAGCTGCGTCATGCCGACGACAAGCTGACAGGTCTTTACCCCATCGGCATGGATGAACTGGAAGATCGAGCGCTCGTTGGAGGTCGCCTGGCTGCCGAGATCGAGCCGCTTGGCATCGCCGATGCGGATCAGCCGGTTGGGATGGCCCTGATGCGCCGGCGCGCTGAGCAGGTAGAATTTAGCCGGCGCTGCCGGATTGGTCGCAGCGAACGATACCTCATCCGTGCCCATGCCGAGATAGAGCATGTCGCGCGCCGGCAGCTCGTAGGATTGACCGCCGGCTTTCACGATGCCGGCACCGGCGATGTTGACGATGATCATCTCACGGCGGTCGAGAAAATTCTTGGTCCCGGTCGGCTTGATCGCCTGCAGCAGCAGCGGCGTACCGGCGGGCATGGCGCCGCCGACGATCATGCGGTCGTAGTGGGTGTAGGTCAGGCCGATGCGGCCGGGCCGGAACAAGCCCTCGATCAGGAAATTGTGTCGCAGTTCGTCCGTTCCCATGGCAGCGGCAGAAACGGGATCGATGGCGAAGCGGGAGGTGAAATCCGTATGATTGTCAGTGTGATTCATTGCTGTCCCATGGGGCTGCCTCAATTGCTTATTCAGTTCCCGCGGCCTTGACCGAGTCGGCATAAAAAACCTGGCGCGCGTGCAGGCGCTCGCGATAGCGCTGCTGGCTGGCACCGAGATGCGCGCGCATCGCCTCCCGGGCCGCCTCCGCATCGCCTGCCGAGATGGCCTTGAGGATCACCAGATGCTCACGTTGCAGGCCGCGCTGGTAGGCGTCCGATTGGGCGATCTCGGTCGACCATGGCGAGGTCACGTCGCAAGGAATGGCGCGCCGGCCGAGCACGTCGAGCATCTCGACATAGAACGGATTGTTGGTGGCGCTGGCGATTGCGCGGTGGAAAGCAAGGTCGGCCGGTCCCGTCGGCTCGCTGTTGAGGAGCAGCCGTTCGAATTCGAAGAAGGCTTCCTGGATCGCCGCTTCCTGCGCGGCGTTGCGGCGGATGGCAGCGAGCCCGGCGGATTCGATCTCGATCGCCAACCTGACTTCGAGCACGTTGAGGGCGATCGAATCCTTGCTGCCCATCTCCGCTGCCAGAGCACCGAATGCTGTCGAGATATGCTCGGTGACGAAGACGCCGGCGCCTTGGCGCGGCTCGACCAGGCCGTCCGCGGCAAGTTTGGCCAGCGCTTCGCGTATCACCGTGCGGCTGACCCCGAAGGTCTCGGTCAACTGGCCCTCGGTCGGCAGCTTCTGCCCTGGCTGGATCTCGCCCGCCTGCAGTTGCTTGCGGATCGCCGCAACGACGGTTTCCGAAAGTTTCGGTCTTCGTTCGACGCGGAGGCCGGCTGCGGTGTCTGAGGCCATGTCGCACCTCCTATTTGAAGACGCTCGGCAGCCACAGCGAAATGGCCGGAATGTAAGTGACGAGCCCCAGCACCACGAGGCCTGCGCCATAGAACGGCCAGATCGAGCGCATCGATTCCCAGACGGATATCTTGCCCACTGCGCACGCCACGAACTGCACCGCGCCCACCGGCGGCGTGTTCAGCCCGATGCCGAAATTGAGGATCATGATGATGCCGAAATGCACCGGATCGACGCCGTAGGCCTGCGCCACGGGCAGGAAGATCGGCGTACAAATGATGATCGTCGGCCCCATGTCCATAAAGGTGCCGAGGAACAGCATCAGGAGGTTGAGCAGGAGAAGCACGACCAGCGGATCGTCCGAGATCGCGTTCATAGAGGCGATGAGCGCTGCCGGCACTTTCAGGAACGCCATCAACCAGGAGAACGCCGCCGCCATGCCGATGATGAGCAGCACCATGGCCGTGGTGCGCACGGCGCCGTAGGTGGCATGAACGAAACCTTCCCAGGTCATCTGCCGGTAAACGAAGACGGTTACGAACAACGCATAGATGACGGCGATACAGGAACTCTCGGTAGCCGTGAACACGCCCGATCGTACGCCGCCGAAGATGATCGCGATCAGCAGCAGGCCGGGCACCGCGACGGCGAAGAGATGCGCAACGGCGGTGAAGCCCGGAAACGGCTCGGTCGGATAGCCGCGGGAGCGCGCCACGAAATAGGCGGTGATCATCAGTGACAGGGCCAACAGCAGGCCCGGGATGATGCCGGCCGTGAACAGATCGGCGATGGAGATCTTTCCGCCTGCCGAGATCGAATAGATGATCATGTTGTGCGACGGCGGCAGCAGCAGCGCGATCAGCGCCGCCATCGATGTAACGTTGACGGCGTAGTCCGCTCCATAGCCGCGCGCCTTCATCTGCGGGATCATCAGGCCGCCTACCGCCGCTGCCTCCGCCACCGCGGAGCCCGAAATGCCGCCGAACAGTGTAGCGGTGGCGATGTTGACCTGCCCGAGGCCGCCGCGCAAATGACCGACGAGCGAGCCGGCGAAGGCAACGATCTTGCTGGCGATGCCGCCGCGCACCATCAAGTCGCCGGCGTAGATGAAAAACGGAATGGCCAGCAGCGAAAAGACGCTCATGCCGGAATTCAGTCGCTGGAACACGATGAGCGGCGGCAGGCCCATATAGAGGACGGTGGCAAGGCTTGCGACGCCGAGGCAGAAAGCGATTGGCGTGCCGATAAGCATCAGCAGGGTGAAGACGCCGAACAGAATCCACAGTTCCATGGCGTCAGACCTTCACGTTCGCGGTGTCGAGTTCGGCCGCGACTTCGGCCGGCGGCAGTTCATCGAGGGCATCGTCGATCGGCGCACCGGAGAGGCGAAGCACGATGCGCTCCAGCGTGAAGAGCACGATGAGCGCGCCTCCCGCGACAAGCGGGACGTAATCCCAGCCCCCCGATATGCCGAGTGACGGCAAGGTAGAGCCCCAGGTCAATGCGACCAGCTGGCTGCCATACCAGATCATGCCGATGCCGAAGGCGAGCGCGACGAGGTCCGAAATCATCCGCAGCCAACGCTTGCCGCCTTTCGGCAGCACGTAGAGCAGGACGTCGAAGCCAAGATGGTAGTTCTCGCGCACACCGACGGCGGCGCCGAGGAAAATGAACCAGCTCATCAGCATCACCGAGCCCGGCTCGGTCCAGCTCGGCGAGCGGTTCAGAACATAGCGGCCGAACACCTGCCATGCGACGAAGGCGGTCATCAGCACCAGCCCGATGCCGGCGATCGACAGCGCCGCCGTGCTGACGCGCGACATCACTTGCGCGACGCCGGACAGGAGCGGTCTTGGTTTTGGGCTGGAAGTCACCGGTTTTCTCCGCAAGAGGATGGCGGCGCGGAATGTCCGCGCCGCCGCCTGATCACTGCACGGCCTTGATGGCTTCGACCATGGCCTTCAGCTTGTCGTCCTTGACGTGCTTCTCGTAGACCGGCCCCATCGCGTCGATGAAGGGCTGCTTGTCCGGCGTCGTGATCTGCGAACCTGCTGCCTCGACCTTGGCGCGCGATTCCTTGACCTTGGCGGTCCACAGCTCGCGCTGCTTGGCGACGCTTTCTTTGGCGGCCGCCTTGAAGATCGCCTGGTCTTCCGGCGTCAGCTTGTCCCAGCTCGACTTCGCCATGACGAAGGCTTCCGGCACCATCGTGTGCTCGTCGAGCGAATAATACTTGGCGACTTCCGCGTGCTTGGCAGTGTCGTAGCTCGGAAAATTATTCTCCGCGCCGTCGATGACCCCAGTCTCGATCGCCGAATACACTTCGCCATAAGGCATCGGTGTCGCGTTGGCGCCGAGTGCCGCCACCATGTCGACGAAGATGTCGGACTGGATGACGCGAAACTTCATCCCGGCCATATCGGCTACAGTGTTGATCGGCTTCTTCGAATTGTAGAAGGAGCGGGCACCGCCGTCGTAAAAGGCGAGCAGCACCAGCCCGACCTGGTCGAACGCCGCCGCGATCTGGTCGCCGATCGCCCCGTCCATGACTTTGTGCATATGCTCTTCCGAACGGAAGATGTAGGGCAGCGAGGGCACGGTGGTCTCGGGGATGAGCCCGTTGAACGGCGCCATCGAAACACGGTTGAGATCGATCACGCCGGTGCGCACCTGCTCGATCGTGTCCTTTTCCTCGCCAAGTTGCGCGGAAGGATAGATCTCGACCACATAGCGGCCGGCGGTGCGCTCCTTCACCAGCTCGCCGAAATATTTGACCGCCTCGACCGTCGGATAGCCATCCGGGTGGGTGTCGGACGAGCGCAGGACCGTCTGGGCGCTTGCCGATCCGGCCAGCAGTGCGGCGGCAACTAGCGTAGCTCCCGCCAGTCTAGAAAAATGCAGCATTGGTTTCCTCCCGTTTTGAAACGATGGCGGCAAGCGCCGTTAGAGCCGGTACGCCTTTTTCGCGAGCGTATAGGCAAGTTCCTGCGCCAGCTCGTGCGCCTCGTCTTCGCCGAGCCGATGCTCAGTGACGAGACGCGCCAGAAAAGCGCAATCGACCCGGCGCGCCACATCATGGCGGGCCGGTATGGATGGGAAGGCGCGGGTGTCGTCGTTGAAACCGACGGTGTTGTAGAAACCGGCGGTTTCGGTGGTCATCTCACGGAACCTGCGCATGCCTTCGGGGCTGTCGTGGAACCACCAGGCCGGCCCGAGCTTCAATGCCGGGTAGACGCCGGCGAGCGGCGCCAGCTCGCGCGCATAGCTGGTCTCGTCGAGGGTGAAGAGGATGACGGTGAGGTCGCGTTCCAGCCCGACACAGTCGAGCAGCGGCTTCAGCGCCGTCACATAATCGGTTCGGGTCGGGATGTCGAAGCCTTTATCCCTGCCGAACTTCTGAAAGATAGAAGGCGAATGATTGCGCCAGGAGCCGGGATGGATCTGCAGGACCAACCCGTCGTCGCGGCTCATCTTGGCCATCTCGGTCAGCATCTGGGCGCGAAACAGTTTTCGCTCGCGCTCGTCGTCCGAGCCCCGGCGGACACGGTTGAACAGCTCCGCGGCGGCGGCATCCGAAAGATTGGCGGTGTCGGCCGTCGGATGGCCGTGATCGGAGGACGTCGCACCGAAACTCTTGAAGAAGGCGCGCCGCTGGCGATGCGCATCGAGATAGCCGGCCCAAGTGCCGGTGTCGCAGCCGGTGATCTCGCCAAGCCGGTCGAGATTGGCCGAAAAACCTTCGAAATCGGGATCGACGACCGCATCCGGCCGGTAGGCGGTGACGACGCGGCCCTGCCAGCCGCTGTCGCGGATCGTTCGATGCCATTGGAGATCGTCGAGCGCGCCCTCCGTCGTCGCGATGACCTCGATGTTGAAGCGCTCGAACAGCGCCCGAGGGCGATAGTCTTCACGCTGCAGCAGCGTCGCGATCGTGTCGTAATGGCGGTCGGCTGTCTTGGCATTCAGCGGCTCGCCGATGCCGAACAGATGGGCGAGCACATGGTCGAACCACAGCCGGGTCGGCGTACCCCGAAACAGGTAATAATGCTCGGCGAAGCGCCGCCAGATCGTTCTGCCGTCGGTCTCCACCGGCGAGCCGTCAAGCGTTGGCACCCCAAGGTCCTCAAGCCGAACGCCCTGGCTGAACAGCATGCGGAAAATGTAGTGGTCCGGCACGATCAGCAATTGCGCCGGATCGGGAAACGCCTCGTTGAGCGCATACCAGCGCGGATCGGTGTGGCCGTGCGGGCTGACGATCGGCAGATCCTTGACCGCCGCGTAGAGATCGCGGGCCAGCGAAAGCGGGCGCGCCTCGGCGGCAAACAGCAAGTCCGGATCCGTCAATGCGGCCACGTAAATCCTCCCAACCCGGACATCGGTAGGGTTGGAAAGAAATAATGTCAACATACAAAAACTGGGTTGTTGTATGATGACTTTTCGTCGGCCATTGCCCATTGTGCGTGACGGCATCGGGTGTTACGCCGCCTGCCAGCAGGGACCCAACAATCTCGATCAGACACGTGGCGCAATGACCAACAGACGCCTTTCCAACAGTACGCTGAAGGCACTGCCGGCTTCGGTCGCGGTTCCGCGCTACGCCCGCGGCGGCGTCGCACCGGGCATCGTCCATCTCGGCGTCGGTGCGTTCCATCGCGCCCATCAGGCGGCCTATGTCGACGACTGCCTGGCGGCGGGCGAGGCGGACTGGGGCATTGTCGGCGTGTCCTTGCGCAGTCCAGACACGCGCGACGCACTGGCGCCGCAGGATGGCCTCTACACGCTGGCGATCAGGAGCAGCATCGGCGAAGAGCTGCGCGTCATCGGTTCGATCCTGTCGCTGCTGGTGGCGCCGGAAGATCCGGCTGCGGTGCTCGCCGCTCTGACGGATCAGCGCACCCGCATCGTCACGCTCACGATCACAGAAAAGGCTTATCTGAGAGCAGCCGGCGGCGGTCTGGACAGCACCCATCCGGACATCGTCCATGATTTGGCTAACCCGCAAATGCCACGGACGGCGCATGGTTTTCTCACCGAAGCGCTGTCGCGCCGCCGTTTCGCCGGCATCAAGCCTTTCACCGTGCTCTGCTGCGACAACCTTCCGGCCAATGGCGCTACGCTGCACCGCCTGCTGGTCGAATTCGCAGCACTGCGCGATCCCGGCCTTGCCGGGCACATCGCCGACGGCGTCGCCTTCCCGTCGAGCATGGTCGACCGCATCGTGCCGGCGACCACCGATGCCGACCGGGCGCGTATCGCCGTCGAGCTCGGCGTCGAGGATGCCTGGCCGGTGATGACCGAGCCGTTCTGCCAATGGGTGGTCGAGGATGATTTCCCGGCAGGCAGGCCGGTCTGGGAAGAGTTCGGCGTCACCATGGTCGGCGACGTCGGGCCCTTCGAGGACATGAAGCTGCGGCTGCTCAACGGTTCGCATTCGGCAATCGCCTATCTCGGCCTGCTCAGCGGCTTCGACACGGTCGACCGCGCCTTTGCCGATCCGGCGATCCGACAATTCGTCGACGGACTATGGGCCGAGGCTATCCCGACACTGCCGCAGGACGCCGGGCTCGATACGGCCGGCTACACGGCCCAGCTCGCCGAACGCTATTCGAACACCGCGCTCGCCCATCGCACGGCGCAGATCGCCAATGACGGCAGCCAGAAGCTGCCGCAGCGCATAGTCGCCTCGGCCCTCGATCGACTGAGCGCCGGTGACCCGCCCGCGCATCTCATGTTGGTGGTGGCGGCCTGGATCGCCGCTTGCGAGGCGCGCGGCAAAACCTTGCCGGAAGCCCATTTTACCGACCCGATCGACACTCCGCTTACGGCGCTCGGCAGCCGGCCGGCTGATGAAACGGTGACAGCGATATTCGATCTCGCCGGCTTCGCCAAAGACCATTCCCACCGCATGACACTGATCGATCTGACGGCAGCCCATCTCGAGCGCCTGCGGCGGGGCGGACCTGCCGCTGCCTTCGCGGCGCTTGGCATACGGAGTGAGAAGCCATGAGACAAACCTGGCGCTGGTTCGGGCCAGACGATCCGGTGACGCTTGCCCATGTCCGTCAAGCCGGCGCCGTCGGCATCGTCAGCGCGCTGCATCACCTCAATGACGGCCGCGCCTGGCCGGCGGACGAGATCGCCAGGCGCAAGGCCGACATCGAGGCAGCGGGCCTGACCTGGGATGTGGTCGAAAGCATTGTCGTCCATGAGGACATCAAGACCCGCAGCGGCAACTGGCGCACCCTGATCGACAATTACAAGGCGTCGGTCCGCTCCGTCGCCGCCGCCGGGATCAATACCGTCTGCTATAATTTCATGGCGATCACCGACTGGACGCGCACAGACCTCGATTATCCCATGCCGCATGGCGGCACGGCGCTGCGCTTCGATGTCGTCGAGCTCTGCGCCTATGACGTCTTCATCCTTGAGCGAGAAGGGGCGGAGGCCGATCACCCGCCGGCCCGCGTCGAAGCCGCGCGTGTGCGACTGCAAGGACTGAGCGACAGCGACAAGGCAAGGCTGGAGCGCAACCTGATCGGCTGGGTCCCGGCGCGCGAATTCATCTTCGATCGGGCAAGCTTCCGCCGCGCCCTCGACCTCTACAAGGACGTCTCCACCGAAGGCCTGCGCGAAAACCTGTTTGCCTTCCTGCGCGAGATCGTGCCGGTGGCCGAAGAGGTCGGGGTCAGGATGGCGATCCACCCCGACGATCCACCTTTTTCGCTGTTCGGCCTGCCGCGCATCGTTTCCAATGCTAATGATGCCCGCGCGCTGCTCGACGCCGTCGCTTCGCCGGCCAACGGGTTGACGCTGTGCACCGGCTCCTACGGGGCGGGCGCGCAGAACGATCTGCCGACGATGGCCAAGGCCTTCGCCGAAAACATCCATTTCGCCCATCTGCGCAACGTCACCAAGGAGCCAGACGGCTCCTTCCACGAAGCCGAGCACCTCGACGGCGACACCGACATGGTGGCGGTCGTGTCGGCGCTGATTGGCGAAGAGCGCCGGCGCAAGGCGGCAGGCAGGGCGGACTGGCAGATTCCGATGCGCCCCGACCATGGCCACGCCATCGTCGACGACATCGGCAAGAAGGTGAACCCCGGCTATTCCTGCATCGGCCGCCTGAAGGGCCTCGCCGAACTGCGCGGCGTCATGCGCGCAGTGGAGGCGCTGACAGTTTGAGCTATTTGCCTGAAGGATCCAATATTTGTCGGGAAGAATAGTCGACGCCCTTGGAATTCCAGAACAGCCGCACGGCCTTGCCGACCAGATTTTCATAGGGGACAAAACCCACCAGGAAGCGGCTATCGTTGGAGTTGTCGCGATTGTCCCCCAATGTGAAATACTCTGCCGTAGGCACCACAAACTCGCGTGTGTCGTCGCCGATCGAGTTGCCTAAGTCGATTACCGAATAAGAAATGCCCTCCGGCAGTGTCTCCCGCTGGAGCTTGGCCGACTGTACTTCGCCGGAGGAATAGTCACCGACATCCTCTAGCTTCACTGGCACGCCATTGATGTGGAGCACCCCGCCCACCATCTGAATCCTATCGCCGGGCAAGCCGATGACTCTCTTGACGTACTCTATGTCCGGTTCAGATGGCAGCCTGAACACCATAATATCTCCTCGCCTTGGCTCGGCGCCGAATATCCGGCCGTCAACAGGCAGCAGTCCAAACGGGACGCTATAGCGGCTGTAGCCGTAGGCGAATTTGGAAACGAAGAAATGATCCCCGTCCGCCAGCGTTGGAACCATGCTGCTGGACGGCATGGAGAACGGCTGGAATAGGAACGCGCGCATCGCAAATGCGGCCGGATACGTGGTCAGAAAGACGAGCACCAGCACCGAAAGCCCGTGCGCGTACCATCTGTCCGGCTTGAACCGGTGCGCGAAGGGAACAACGATCGCTGCCCACAGGGCCATCAAACCGATCCCTGAAAAATTGGCCCACCAACCAAGATCGACGCCAGGCAATACCGGAAAGCCAATGTAAATAAGCGCGAAAACGACGACGCTGATCACCACCAGGCTGACGACGGCCAGTTTGCCGCTGCCGATCCACAGAAAGCCGCCGAACGGACCGCCGAAGGCTGACACCAAGGCCGTCGACCACAGGGATCGCGAAGCTGTTTCTCGTTGCGCTGTTTCTTCCGTCACGGCCACCCCTCAATGCCCAGGCAGCCAGACTGTCCACCAAACAAAAAAGCGGGGCAAGCCCGCTTTTTCAGTCGGTCATTTGAGCGAACCTCAAGCCGGCAGGATGGCGCCTTCGAGCGTGGTGAGTTGGCTAAGGAACTGCTCGGCCTTGCTGCGGGTCTGATCGTCCTTGGCGTCGGCGGCGTCTTCTTTTGCCTCTTGGATGCGGCGGGCAAGGTCGGCGCGGTCGATGTCGCCGACGGCCACAGCCGATTCCGCCAGCAGCGTGCAGCCGGCCGGAACGATGTCGGCAAAGCCGCCGAACACCACATAGCGCTCTTCCTTGCCTTGCGCGGTCTTCAGCGTAACGACGCCCGGCTTGATTGTGGTCATGACCGGGGCGTGATGCGCCATGACAGTCATCTCGCCTTCGGCGCCCGGGATGACGACGGATTCGACTTGCTCGGAAACCAAGAGGCGCTCCGGCGAGACCAGTTCGAATTTGAAAGCTTCAGGCATGATCAATTTAGCGAGTAGAGAATAGGAAACTAGGCAGTAGCAACTGGCCCTAACCGGCCCACATCACGCAGCTGCTATTCCCTAACCACTACCGACTACTCCCTATTCCCTAAATTAAGCCGCTTCGGCGGCCAGGCGCTGTGCCTTCTCGACCGCTTCCTCGATGCCGCCGACCATGTAGAAGGCCGCCTCCGGCAGATGGTCGTAGTCGCCGTTGCAAAGGCCCTTGAAGCCCTTGATGGTGTCGGCGAGGTCGACCAGCTTGCCCGGTGCGCCGGTGAACACTTCGGCGACGAAGAAGGGCTGCGACAGGAAGCGCTCGATCTTGCGGGCGCGGGCAACCGTCTGCTTGTCCTCTTCCGACAGCTCGTCCATGCCCAGGATGGCGATGATATCCTGCAGCGACTTGTAGCGCTGGAGAATCGACTGCACCTGGCGGGCGACCTGGTAATGCTCTTCGCCGACGACCATCGGGTCGAGCATGCGCGAGGTCGAATCGAGCGGATCGACGGCGGGATAGATGCCCTTTTCCGAAATCGCGCGGTTGAGCACGGTCGTCGCGTCGAGGTGGGCGAACGATGTCGCCGGTGCCGGGTCGGTCAGGTCGTCGGCCGGCACATAGATCGCCTGCACCGAGGTGATCGAGCCCTTGGTCGTCGTGGTAATACGCTCCTGCAGCGCACCCATGTCGGTGGCCAGCGTCGGCTGGTAGCCCACGGCCGAAGGAATGCGGCCGAGCAGCGCCGACACTTCCGAACCCGCCTGCGTGAAGCGGAAGATGTTGTCGACGAAGAACAGCACGTCCTGGCCCTGGTCGCGGAAATATTCGGCAACCGTCAAGCCGGTCAGGCCGACGCGGGCGCGGGCGCCCGGCGGCTCGTTCATCTGGCCATAGACGAGCGCCGCCTTGGATCCTTCGCCGCCGCCCTTCTTGTTGACGCCGGACTCGATGAACTCGTGATAGAGGTCGTTGCCTTCGCGGGTGCGCTCGCCGACGCCGGCGAACACCGAGAAGCCGCCATGCGCCTTGGCGACGTTGTTGATCAGTTCCTGGATCAGCACCGTCTTGCCGACGCCGGCGCCGCCGAACAGGCCGATCTTGCCGCCGCGGGCATAGGGGGCCAGCAGGTCGAGCACCTTGATGCCGGTGACCAGGATCTGCGCTTCCGTCGACTGCTCGACATAGGTCGGCGCCGGCTGGTGGATCGAGCGCATCTCGATGCCGTCGACTGGGCCTGCCTCGTCGACCGGCTCGCCGATGACGTTAATGATGCGGCCGAGCATGCCCGGGCCGACCGGCACGGTAATCGGTGCACCGGTGTCATAGACGTCCTGGCCGCGGACCAGCCCTTCGGTCGAGTCCATGGCGATGCAGCGCACGGTGTTCTCGCCCAGATGCTGGGCAACCTCGAGCACCAGGCGATTGCCGACGTTGATCGTCTCAAGCGCGTTCAGGATCGCCGGCAGATGTTCGCCGAACTGGACGTCGACAACGGCGCCGATGACCTGCCGAACCTTGCCGGCCAGGCCGGTTTTCTTGATGGTGGCGGCCGGCGTATTCACAGCGGCGGCCTTGGTTGCTGCCGCCTTCTTGGCCGGAGCGGCCTTGGTTGCCGCCGCAGCCTTTGCTGGTGCCGCGGCCTTAGGGGCTGCCGTCTTCGGGGTCGCTGCTTTCGCCATCGTCTTTACCCTTTTCGTCTCTTTGTTTCTCACACGCTTGAGGTCGATGACCTCCTTGTGAGCGTGCCTAGAGCGCCTCGGCGCCCGAAATGATTTCGATCAATTCCTTGGTGATCTGCGCTTGCCGCTGGCGGTTGTAGGTGATCGACAATTTGTTGATCATGTCGCCGGCGTTGCGCGTCGCATTGTCCATGGCGCTCATCTTGGCGCCCATCTCGCCGGCAGCATTCTCGAGCAGCGCGCGAAAAACCTGCACGGAAATGTTGCGCGGGATGAGATCGGAGAGGATTTCGCCCGGCTCCGGCTCGTATTCGTAGACGGCGCTGCCGCCATCCTTCACTTCCGCGGCAGCCGAAGGCGCGCCCGCCGGGATAATTTGCTGCGCCGTCGGGATCTGGCTGATCACCGACTTGAACTGTGAATAGAACAGCGTGCAGATGTCGAAGCCGCCTTCGTTGAACAGGTGGATCACCTTCTTGGCGATGGCGTCGGCATTGACGAAGCCCAGCGTCTTGACCTCGCGCAGATCGACACGCTCGATGATCAATGCCCCGTAGTCGCGGCGCAATATGTCGAACCCCTTCTTACCGACGCAGATGATCTTGACCTGCTTGCCGTCGGCCAGAAGCTTGCGGATGTGGTCGCGGGCAAAACGGGCGATCTGCGAATTGAAGCCGCCGCACAGACCACGTTCGGCCGTGCAGACGACAAGCAGATGCACGTCGTCCTTGCCGGTGCCGGTCATTAGCGCCGGGGCATCGCCGCCGCCGCCGATCGCCTGGGTGATGTTGGCCAGCACCGCGCCCATGCGCTCCGAATAGGGACGCGCCGCTTCCGCCGCTTCCTGCGCGCGACGCAGCTTCGCCGCGGCGACCATCTGCATCGCCTTGGTGATCTTCTGCGTCGCCTTGACCGAGGCGATACGGTTACGAAGGTCTTTTAACGAAGGCATGCTTCAAACCTGATCCCGTCCGTCCTGCTCAAGCAAAGGTCTTGGCGAAGGCGTCGATTTCCGCCTTCAGCCTGGCGCGCAGATCGTCGGACAGCGCCTTCTCCTTGCGGATGCCGTCGAGCACGTCCTTGCCGGCCGAGCGCATATGCGACAACAGGCCATGCTCGAACTTGCCGACCTGGTTGATCGCCAGCTTGTCGAGATAGCCGTTGACGCCGGCGAAGATCACCGCGACCTGCTCCTCGACTTTGAGCGGCGAGAATTGCGGCTGCTTCAACAGCTCGGTCAGGCGCGAGCCGCGGTTGAGCAGGCGTTGCGTGGCGGCATCGAGGTCGGAGCCGAACTGCGCGAAAGCAGCCATCTCGCGGTACTGCGCAAGCTCGCCCTTGATCGATCCGGCAACCTGCTTCATCGCCTTGATCTGCGCCGAGGAGCCGACGCGCGACACGGACAGGCCGACATTGACCGCCGGACGGACGCCCTGGAAGAACAGATTGGTTTCCAGGAAGATCTGGCCGTCGGTGATCGAGATGACGTTGGTCGGGATGTAGGCCGAAACGTCGTTGGCCTGCGTCTCGATGATCGGCAGCGCCGTCAGCGAACCGCCGCCATTTTCGTCATTGAGCTTGGCGGCGCGCTCAAGCAGGCGCGAGTGCAGGTAAAAGACGTCGCCCGGATAGGCCTCGCGGCCCGGCGGACGGCGCAGCAGCAGCGACATCTGGCGATAGGCGACGGCTTGCTTCGACAGATCGTCGTAGCTGATCAGCGCATGCATGCCGTTGTCGCGGAAATATTCGCCCATGGTGCAGGCGGTGAACGGCGCCAGGAACTGCATCGGCGCCGGATCGGAGGCGGTCGCGGCGATGATGATCGAATAGTCGAGCGCGCCGCGCTCTTCCAGGACCTTGACGAACTGCGCCACCGTCGAGCGCTTCTGGCCGACGGCGACATAGACGCAGTACAGCTTTTCCTTCTCAGGGCCGTTGTCGTGCACCGATTTCTGGTTGAGCATGGTGTCGAGGATGATCGCGGTCTTGCCGGTCTGGCGGTCGCCGATGACCAGTTCGCGCTGGCCGCGGCCGACCGGGATCAGTGCGTCGATGGCCTTGAGGCCGGTCGACATCGGCTCGTTCACCGATTTGCGCGGGATGATGCCGGGCGCCTTGACGTCGACGCGCTTGCGCTCGGTGGCCTGGATCGGGCCTTTGCCGTCGATCGGGTTGCCGAGCGCGTCGACGACGCGGCCGAGCAAGCCCATGCCGACGGGCGTATCGACGATGGCGCCGGTGCGCTTGACGGTGTCGCCTTCCTTGATGTCGCGGTCGGCGCCGAAGATGACGACGCCGACATTGTCGGCTTCGAGGTTGAGCGCCATGCCGCGGATGCCGCCGGGGAACTCGACCATCTCGCCGGCCTGGACATTGTCGAGACCGTAGACGCGGGCGATACCGTCACCGACGGACAGCACCTGGCCGACTTCGGAGACCTCGGCCTCCTTGCCGAAATTCTTGATCTGGTCTTTCAGAATTGCGGAAATTTCCGCGGCGCGGATGTCCATCAGCCGACCTCTTTCAGTGCAAGCTTGAGCGAATTGAGTTTGGTTTTGAGCGACGTATCGATCTGGCGCGAGCCGATCTTGACCACCAGTCCGCCGAGCAGCGACGGATCGACGGTGACCGAGATAGCCACGTCCTTGCCGGCGACGCTTTTCAGCGCCGCTTTCAGCTCGGTTTCCTGGGCAGGCGTCAGCGCATGCGCCGAGGTGACCTCGGCAGCGGTCTCGCCACGGTGTTCGGCGGCGATCTGGCGGAACGCCTTGATCATGCCGGGCACGGCAAACAGCCGGCGATTCTGGGCAACGACGCGCAGGAAATTGCCGGTGAGGCCGGTAATCCCTGCTTTGTCGGCGATCGCGGCGATCGCCTTGGCCTGGTCCTCGCTGGAGAAGACCGGGCTCCTGATTAGCCGCGAAAGGTCAGCGCTGCCTTCGAGCATGGCTTCGAACCTGTTGAGGTCGGCCTCGACGCTCGCGACCGAATTGGCCTGCAGCGCGAGTTCGAACAGCGAACCCGCATAGCGTTCTGCGACACCTGAGATTGGCGATGACGATTGGGCCACGGACCGTCTTTTCTCTTGTCTGACAGGCCGCAGATTGTTGGCGCGAGCAAAAACTCTGGCTAAATCTTTGACCTTACTGCATTTTTCCAAGCACGGAGGCGCGGCTTCCGCTATCCCCGGTCGAAAGTCGATTGCCGTCTAGCACAGGCATTTTCAGACCGCAATGCGTCGTCCGGCATGGTTTTCAGGCACTATTGTCGCATCCGCTAGCCGAGTTCAGCAACCAACCCCGGATTGATCCCTGATTCAGGGCAAAAAGCCGAAGGCGAAGGCAAGCGGCAGCGCCGCCAGCACCAGCTCGACGACGATGGAAGCCCAGTTGAACGGCGTATTGGCGCCATCCGACATCATCGACAGCAGCCGGCCGAAGGCGGTGAACAGCCAGGAGAAGCCGAGCGCCATGTAGAGCAACGGCTGCGCTAGGAGGATGCAGCACAGGCTGACGCCGAGATAAAAGCCCGACATCCGGCCGCGCCCCTCGGCGATCGCCGCTGCCTTCTCCGGTCTGACCTGCAGCCGCAGGATGCGGAATGCCGGCTGTGGCGCCAGGAATAGCAATAGGCCGAGCAATAAGGTCGCGACCGCACTCGACCACGCCAACCACTCGCCCTGGCTCATCGGCCACGGAAACGTAAATTCCATCTTGCCCCCTCGTAGATGCATCCCTGAAATCTCGGGCAGTTTAGCGAAGCAAGAGACATTCGCCAGATAGATATTGGCCACGCAGGCGCGATCTCTTCAGCGGGCGATAAGAGGTCGCCGCCGATTCCAGTTCATCCCGTCGAGCAAGCTAGGGCTGTTCCTTTCCTGTATAGTTGCTATATATTATGACCACATGAGACCACAGGAGAGCGGTTGTGAAAACGATGCAGGTTCGGGATGCCAAGGCAGGATTCTCGGCGCTCGTCGAGGCCGCAGAGAACGGCGAGCCAACCATCATTACGAAGCATGGTAAACCAGCGGCGGCGATCGTCTCGATCGAGGATGTTCAGAAGCTATACCCCGTTAAGCGCCGGAACTTTGGGGAATTTCTTTTGACCTATCCCGGAGGGATAGAACTTGAGAGGAACGAAGCACCCTCGCGGGATGTCGATCTTTGAACGGCTATCTCATCGATACATCGATTCTATCCGCCTTCGCGCCCGGAAAGCCGGTGCTTGCAAAAGACATCTCCACCTGGATCGCGACCCAAGGCGAAAAGCAGACGCTGTTCGTGCCTGTAATAGCAATCACCGAAATCGAGAAAGGCATACGCAAGCTCGATCGTGCCGGGGCCACAAGACGGGTGGAGGGTCTTACTGACTGGCTCAACGATCTCATCGAAGGATTTGCTGATCAAATCCTAGCGGTCAACGCCGATGTGGCTCGAAGAGCCGGGCAGATGGAGGAAGCAGCCTCTGCACACGGGAAGAATCCGGGGCTTGCCGACATATTGATCGCCGCTACGGCGGCAGTTAACGAGCTTACCGTCATTACGGCCAACGTCAGGCATTTTGAGGCGCTCGATGTGGGGTGTTGGGATATACTGCGAGACCCGCCTGCCGCCGACTAATGTCCAACGAGCTACAAGAAGCTCTGCGGGTCGATGTCGACCTGGACTCGCACCGAGCCCCTTATCTTCGGTCCCTCGGCCAGCATGGTACGAATGAACCCTTGCATATCGGCGCGCCGCTCGCCCTGGATCAGCAGGCGAAAGCGATGGCGGCCGCCGATCAATGACAGCGGCGCCTCGGCCGGGCCGAGCACGAACAGGTCGGTGGCTTGCGGCGCGGCGCGACGCAGGCCACGGGCGTGCCCTTCGGCTTCGGCGCGTGTCGCCGCGCTGACGATGACGCCGGCGAGCCTGCCGAAGGGCGGCAGCCCCGCCCGCTCGCGCTCGGCGATCTCGCGCTCGTAGAAGGCCTCGGCGTCGCCGGAGACGATCGCGCGCATCACCGGGTGGTCGGGTTGGAAGGTCTGCAGCAGGCCGAGGCTTTTCTTGCCGGTGCGGCCGGCGCGGCCGGTCACCTGGCTGAGCAGTTGGAAGGTGCGCTCGGCGGCGCGCGGGTCGCCATTGGCAAGGCCGAGATCGGCATCGACCACACCGACCAGCGTCATGTTGGGGAAATTATGGCCCTTGGCGACGAGTTGCGTGCCGATGACGATGTCGGCCTCGCCATTGGCGATGGCTTCAAGCTCGAGCCGCAGCCGTCGCACGCCGCCCATCAGGTCGGACGACAAGACGATGGTGCGGGCATCGGGGAAATGCGCGACGACCTCCTCGGCGATGCGCTCGACGCCCGGCCCGCAGGCGACCAGATGGTCAAGCGTGCCGCATTCCGGGCAGGCTTCGGGCCGGCGTTCATTGTGCCCGCAGTGGTGGCAGACGAGCTGGCCGCGAAAGCGATGCTCGATCAGCCAGGCCGAGCAGACCGGACAGCCAAAGCGGTGGCCGCAGACCCGGCAGAGCGTCAGCGGCGCATAGCCGCGCCTGTTGAGGAACAGCAGCGACTGTTCCTTTCTCTCCAGCGTCTGCCGCATATGGCCGAGCAGCACCGGCGACAGGAAGCCGCCGCGTGCCGGCGGCGCGCGGCGCATGTCGACCGTCTTGAGATCGGGAAGTGCCGCCTCGGCAAAGCGCGCCGAAAGCACCGCCCTGCTGTAGCGGCCCTGGCTGGCATTGACCCGGCTTTCGACCGACGGCGTCGCCGAAGCGAGCACGACTGGAAAGCCGCCGATATGGCCGCGCACCACGGCCATGTCGCGCGCGTTGTAGAAGACGCGATCCTCCTGCTTGTAGGCGGGATCGTGCTCTTCGTCGACAACGATAAGTCCAAGCTCCCTGAACGGCAGGAACAGCGCCGAGCGCGCGCCGGCAACGACCCGCACGCCGCCTTCCGCCACCTGTCGCCAGACCTTTTCGCGCATTCTTGGCGGCAGGTCCGAGTGCCACTCCGCCGGCTTGGCGCCGAACCGCTCCTGGAAGCGTTCGAGAAAAGCGTGGGTCAGCGCAATTTCCGGCAGCAAGATCAGCACCTGCTTGCCACGATCGAGCGCCGCCGCGACCGCCTCGAAATAGACCTCCGTCTTGCCGGATCCGGTTACACCATCGAGCAGGGTGACCCCGAATGTGCCGGTCGCGACATTGGCGCGCAGCGTCTCGGCGGCATCGCTCTGGTCCGGCATCAGTGAAGGCTGGGCGTAGCCCGGGTCGGGTGCTGCGACCACCGGCCGCGGCGGGATCATCACCGTCTCGAATACGCCCTGCGCCCGCAGCCCGTCCACCACCGTCGACGACACGCCTGCCGCATGCGCCAGGCCGGACCGCGTCCAGGCCAGTCCGCCTTCGGCTGTCTCCAGCACGCGCGTCCTCGCCTCCGTCATCCGGTCGGGTCTGGCGAAGGTGCGCTGCAGCCCTTCGATCCACGGCTCCGGATCGAACGCCTCTGGCGCCCTGAGCAGCATGCGCGCCACCATGCCGGGCGGCGACAGCGTGTACTGCGCCACCCAATCGACAAAACGCCGCATCGCGCGGTCGATCGGCGGGCAGTCGAAAACCTGCTCGATCGGCCGCAATTTCTTCGCGTCGACCTTTTCGACGACGCCGTCCCAGACGATGCCGGCGACCTGGCGGGGCCCAAGCGGAACGCGCACGATCGAGCCCGGCACCACGCGCATGCCAGCCGGCACCGCATAGGTGTAGGGGCGCTCGGCGGGCATCGGCACCAGCACCGGTGCGGCCGCGACAAAGGGCGAATCTTCGATCATGAGGCGTGACCTTGCCCCGACTTTGGTCTAGATCAAAGTCCGACCCCAAATGTGCATGACGTGCACATGAAAAATCTTCAGGAGACCGCCATGAAATTTTTTGTCGACACCGCCGATGTCAAGGAAATCCGCGAGCTGAACGATCTGGGGCTACTCGACGGCGTAACCACCAATCCGTCGCTGATCCTGAAATCCGGCGGCAAGATCGCCGACGTCACAAGAGAGATCTGCGAGATCGTCAAGGGCCCGGTCTCGGCCGAAGTCGTCGCCACCGAATACAAGGACATGATGGCGGAGGCCAAGATCCTGGCCAGGATCGCCGACAATGTCTGCATCAAGGTGCCGCTGACGCTCGACGGCCTGAGAGCCTGCAAGGACATCCGGTCGGACGGCCGCATGGTCAACGTCACGCTGTGCTTCTCGGCCACCCAGGCGCTGCTCGCCGCCAAGGCCGGCGCCTCCTTTATCTCGCCCTTCGTCGGCCGCATCGACGACAGCGGCTGGGACGGCATGGAGCTGATTGCCGATATTCGCACCATCTATGACAATTATGACTTCCAGACTGAAATCCTGACCGCTTCGGTGCGCACCGTGAACCATGTCAAGCAGGCGGCGCTGATCGGCGCCGACGTCATCACCGCGCCGCCGGCAACGCTCAAGGCACTGGTCAAGCACCCGCTGACCGACAAGGGCCTGGAGCTGTTCCTCGCCGACTGGGCAAAGACCGGGCAGAAGATCGGCTGAAGCGACTATCCTACGAACACAAAAAGGCCGAGCAATCGGCCTTTTTTGCAGATTGCGCACTCTTGAAAGACTTAGCTTGCCGCCGGCTTGCCGTGCTTGATCAGATCCTGCGCGATCGACAGCCGCAGCACATCCGCCAGTTCGCGCGCCGCACGGTTCTCGGCGTCGATCTGGGCTCGGTATGACGCGAATTCCTGGCGGGGCCTGTCGTATGACGACGGAATCGAGCGCTTGCCCCTCGCTATGACCGTGCCCGTCTTGGCATCGCTGAGCACATAGTTGGCGGTCAGCGTCACGGTGCCGGCGGTCGGCTCGTCCTCGTCGGTCGTGACCTGCTCGATTGCCGCCGATTCGACGAGTTCGGAGACGCCCAGATCAAGCGAATAGACCGGCGAAGCTGGCTCGCCGGCGCCCTGGCCGAGTGCGAAGATCAAATTGTTGCGGACCTGCTGGGCGTAGCGGGTCTTGACCGGCTTGACCGAGATCGATGCCAGCTCCGCAGCAGCGCCGACCTGCGAGCCGGCGACCAGCGGCGCGCTCGAATAGAGCGGCCGCACCGTGCAGGCGGAAACCAGCGCCACCGAGGCGAGCAGCCCGCAAAGCACGATACGGCGCACCGTCAGCTCTGTCTTTCGCGGCTTAGGCAACGACATTGACGATCCTCTGCGGCACGATGATCACCTTGCGCGGCGCCTTACCTTCGAGCGCTTTCTGAACGAAGTCGAGAGCCAGAACCGCCTTTTCGACCGCACCTTGATCCGCGTCGCGGGCAATTGTCAAATCGCCGCGTTTCTTGCCGTTGACCTGCACCGGCAGCACGATCTCGGCGTCGACGACAAGCGAGGGATCGTAGTCCGGCCAGGGCCGCTCGGCGACAAGGTCGGTGCCGCCGAGCGTCTGCCAGCACTCCTCTGCCAGATGCGGCATGACCGGCGCGATCAGGTGCACCAGGATCTCGACGGCCTCACGGCAGGCCGCTTGCAGCGCCGGACCGGCTTTGCCCTCTGCCGCCTCGTTGAGCGGTACGGTCAAGGCATTGGCGAGCTCATAGATGCGGGCGATGGCGCGGTTGAAGGCGAGCTTTTCGATGTCCTCGCCGACCGATTTCAAGATCTTGTGCGCGGCCTTGGACACTGTCCCGGCCTCGCCGTCCTTCGCCGCCTCTGGCCGGACTCCGGCGAGCGATTCGGCAGCCGTCGACACCAGGCGCCAGATGCGCTGGATGAAGCGATGGGCGCCGGCCGCACCCTCGTCGGTCCATTCGACATCGCGCTCGGGCGGCGAGTCCGACAGCATGAACCAGCGCGCCGTATCGGCGCCGTAGCCGTCGGTGATCTCTTCCGGGCTCACCGTATTCTTCTTCGACTTCGACATTTTTTCGAGCGGACCGATCACCGCCTCTTCGCCGGTGGCGATTTCGAAGGCGCGGCGCTTGCCGTCGGCGTCTTCCAGCCTGACCTCGCTGGGCGCAAGCCAGCGGCCGTTCGAGGCGCCGCCAACCCGATAGGTCTCGTGCACCACCATGCCTTGCGTGAACAGGCCCCTGAACGGCTCGGCCAGATCGACATGGCCGGTCTCGCGCATGGCGCGGGTGAAAAAGCGCGAATAGAGCAAATGCAGGATCGCATGCTCAATGCCGCCAATATACTGGTCGACCGGCAGCCATTCGGTCGCGGCCTTGGGATCGGTCGGATCGTTTGCCCAGGGCGCCGTGAAGCGCGCGAAATACCACGAAGAATCGACGAACGTGTCCATCGTGTCGGTTTCGCGCCGCGCGTCCTTGCCGCAACGCGGGCATTTGACGTGCCGCCATGTCGGATGGCGATCGAGCGGATTGCCCGGCCGGTCGAACTCGATATCATCCGGCAGCTTGACTGGCAGGTCGGCTTTCGGCACCGGCACCACGCCGCAATCCTCGCAATGGATCATCGGGATAGGGCAGCCCCAATACCGCTGGCGCGAAATGCCCCAGTCGCGCAGGCGGAAGTTCACCTTGCGCTCGGCCATCGGCCGGTTGCCGATGGTCTTTTGTTCCAGCAGCTTCGCCACCTCGTCGAACGCCTGATCAGGCTTCATGCCGTCGAGGAAGCGCGAATTGATCATCACGCCGTCGCCGACATAGGCCTCATCGATGACCTGGAAGCTTCCTTGATTCTCGCCTTCCGGCATCACCACCGGAATGACCGGCAGGCCGTATCTGTTGGCGAAGTCGAGGTCGCGCTGGTCACCGGACGGGCAGCCGAAGATGGCGCCGGTGCCGTAGTCCATCAGCACGAAATTGGCGACGTAGACGGGGAGCGTCCACTTCTCGTCGAACGGATGGACGACGCGAATGCCGGTATCGAAGCCCTTCTTCTCCGCCGTCTCCAGGGCCGCCACCGAGGTGCCCATATGGCGGACCTCGTCGATGAACTTTGCCAGCGCCGGATTGTCTTCGGCGGCCTTTTTGGCCAGCGGATGGTCGGCGGCAATCGCCATAAAGGAGGCCCCGAAGATGGTGTCAGGCCTTGTCGTATAGATTTCGAGCTCATGCTCGCCGGCTGCTGGCTTGGCCAGCGGCCAGCGGATCAGCAGCCCTTCCGAACGGCCGATCCAGTTCGCCTGCATCAGCTTCACTTTTTCCGGCCAGTCGTCGAGTTGATCGAGCGAATCCAGCAGGTCCTGCGCGTAGTCGGTGATCTTGAAGAACCACTGCGTCAGCTCGCGCTGTTCCACCAGCGCGCCTGAGCGCCAGCCGCGTCCGTCGATGACCTGCTCGTTGGCAAGCACCGTCATGTCCTCCGGATCCCAGTTGACCTTGGAGGATTTGCGCGTCACCAGCCCCTTCTCGACGAAATCGAGGAACAGCATCTGCTGGCGGTGATAGTAATCGACATCGCAGGTGGCGAACTCGCGCGCCCAATCGAGCGACAGGCCCATGACCTTGAGTTGCTCGCGCATGGCGGCGATGTTCTGATAGGTCCAGTCCTTGGGATGGACCTTGTTCTGCATCGCCGCGTTTTCGGCTGGCATGCCAAAGGCGTCCCAGCCCATCGGGTGCAGCACGTTGAAACCCTTGGCCCGCTTGTAGCGCGCCACCACGTCGCCCATCGTATAGTTGCGGGTATGGCCGATATGGATGCGCCCCGACGGATAGGGGAACATCTCCAGCACGTAATATTTCGGGCGCGGGTCGTCATTGTCGGCTTCGAACAGCTTCTTGGCGTCCCAGGCCTTCTGCCATTTGGGCTCTGACGCGCGCGGATTGTATCGTTCGGTTGCCATCGGGTGTTTTTCACTTAAAAGCATGCGCGAGCCGCCGGACAATGCCCGGGCGGCTCAGGAAATGTCGTCGCGGTGTTCACCATGGATTGCCGGACCCGTCAACTGCGGCGATCCGGCGAAAGCCAAACACAGGCAGGATATAGGCATGGCGAGCGCCGTCGAACAGCTTTTCACGGTTAAGACAAGGATCGCTGCCGCCGAGCGCGAGGCAGGACGCGACGCTGGAGCGGTGACGCTGGTCGCGGTCTCGAAAACCTTCGACGCCGCCGATATCCGCCCCGTCATCGAGGCCGGCCAGCGCGTCTTCGGCGAAAACCGGGTTCAGGAAGCACAAGCCAAATGGCCGGCACTGCGGACGGCGTTTCCCGATGTCGAGCTGCATCTGATCGGTCCACTGCAATCGAACAAGGCAAAGGAAGCGGTGGCATTGTTCGACGTCATCGAAACCGTCGACCGTGAAAAGATCGCCGCCGAACTCGCCAAGGAGATCGCCAGGCAAGGCCGGTCACCAAGGCTGTATGTCCAGGTCAACACCGGCTCCGAGCCGCAAAAGGCCGGCATCGAGCCGCGCGAGGCTATCGCCTTCGTGGCCCGCTGCCGCTCGGTTCACGCCCTCGCCATCGAAGGGCTGATGTGCATTCCGCCGGCCGGCGAGAACCCCGGTCCGCATTTCGCGCTGCTGGAAAAGCTTGGGCTTGAGGCCGGGGTCGACAAGTTCTCCATGGGCATGTCCGGCGACTACGAAACCGCGATCGCCTTCGGCGCGACCAGTGTCAGGGTTGGATCGGCGATTTTCGGCGCCAGATGAGGCGCAGCCGGCCTTAGGCCACAGGCTGACATTGACTAAGCCAAGGTATAGAAACGGAACGTTTCGTTCCTATATGGCTCGAGTTATTCTCAACCCGTCTGGAGCCACCATGCGTTACAATCAACTTGGAAATACGGGGATGTTCGTCTCCGAACTTTGCCTCGGCACGATGACGTTCGGCGCGGCCGGCGAGAATGCCCAATGGGGCCTGATCGCCAGCCTCGACCAGAAGGGCGTTGACGAGATCGTTGCCCGCTCGCTCGCCGCCGGCGTCAATTTCTTCGACACGGCGGATGTCTATTCCTTCGGCGCCTCGGAACGGCTTCTCGGCCAGTCGCTCAGGAACCTTGGCGTCAACCGGCAGGACGTGATCATCGCCACCAAGGTTCATGGCGCCATGGGTGGAGGCCCGAACCAGCGTGGTTCCTCGCGCGGCCACATCATGGATTCGGTCGAAGGCAGCCTCGAACGGCTGCAGCTGGATCATATCGATCTCTACCAACTGCACGGCACCGACACGGTGACGCCGATCGACGAAACGCTGCGGGCGCTCGACGACCTGGTTGCCGCCGGCAAGGTCCGCTATGTCGGCGTCTCGAACTGGCAGGCCTGGCGCATCGCCAAGGCGCTGGGTATTGCCGAGCGCAAAGGCTTTGCCCGCTTCGAGACCGTGCAGTCGTATTATTCGATCGCCGGCCGCGATCTCGAGCGCGAGATCGTGCCGCTGCTCAGCGAGGAGAAGCTCGGGCTGATGGTCTGGTCGCCGATGGCTGGCGGCCTGCTCTCCGGCAAATACGGACCGGGCGCCCCCGGCAATGGCGAGGGCCGCCGCGCCAGCTTCAATTTCCCGCCGGTCAATGAGGACCGTGCCTGGGCAGCAGTCGCCGTTATGCGCGAGATCGCCGCCAAGCACGGCGCCAGCGTCGCTACGGTGGCGCTCGGCTATGTCCTGGCCAAGCCATTCGTGATGAGCGTCATCATCGGCGCCAGCCGCATGGAGCAGCTGGAACAGAACCTTGCAGCCACCGAGTTGTTGCTCGATGCCGATGATCTTGTTCGCCTCGACGAAGTCAGTGCCCTGCCCGCCGAATATCCGGGCTGGATGCTAGAGCGTCAGGCGGCCGGCCGACGGCCGGCGCCCTTTGTGCCGAAAAAGTAACTCAATCTTACCTTCCTCACCTTCGTTGCTTCGGGAGCCGGCAGGCTCCCGATCGTTTTGGGCTCAGTTCAGCCGGACAGTCTCGACCAAAAAGTCCAAAAAGGCCCGCACCCGCGCCGGCAGATGCTTGCCTTGGCCGACATAGACGGCGTGGGTGAGTTCCTCGTCGCCGGGGTTGAACTCTTCCAGCAGCGGCAGGAGCCGGCCGGCGGCAATGTCGGCCTCCACATGCCAGCTTGCCAGCCGGGCGATGCCCGCCCCCGAGAGAGCCATCAGCCGCATCGCCTCGCCGTCGCTGACCAGCGTATTTCCGATGATCGACAGGGTGATCGGCTTGCCGGCGGCATCGATAAAAGGCCAGCCCTCGAGGTGGCGTACGAAACGGAAGCCCATCCGGTTGTGACGATCGAGATCGGCGGGCGTCATGGGCGTGCCACGCGCTTCGAGATACGATGGCGCCGCAACGACGACCACCCGGCTCTGCCCGAGCTTGCGCGCCACCAGCCGTGATTCGCCGAGTGGCCCGGCCCGGATGGCGACGTCAGCGCGCTCCTCCATCAGGTCGATGACATCGTCGGTCAACACCAGATCGACCGAGATTTCGGGGTAGCGCTCTAGAAAACGCGGCAAAATCGGGATCAGCCGATGCTGCCCGAAAGGCACGTAGCTGTTGATCCGCAGCCGGCCACGCGGCGCGGCACCCGCCGCCGCCTCGCGCTCGGCCGCTGCCATATCGGCCAGGATACGCACGCCGCTGTCGAAGAAGGCCGCCCCCTCCGGCGTCAGTTGCAGCTTGCGCGTCGAACGGCTGACCAGCCGCGCGCCGAGCCGTGCCTCCAGCCGCGCAATCAGCTTGCTCACCGCCGACGGGGTCATCCGCAACGCACGGGCAGCGGCCGAAAAGCTGCCCGCCTCGACCACGCGGACGAACACTTCGATCTCGCCGGAGCGGTTGATGTCGGGCCTGGCCATTGGTGAATCTATTTCACAGACGATGTGCCCGATGCAAGGCTGGTTCACGGCACATCGCGACACGATCTTCCGGATTGGGGCGTAGGAGGAGCACGGCGCCCGTCGTCAAAACTGGTCGTCATCGAAGTGGGAACCGCCATGCCGTTTGCTCTTTACGCTCTTGCCGCCGGTGCGTTCGGCATCGGCGTCACCGAATTCGTCATAATGGGACTGCTGCTCGACGTCAGCACCGATCTCGACGTCTCGATCTCGGCTGCCGGCCAGCTTATTTCCGGCTATGCGCTCGGCGTCGTCATCGGCGCGCCGCTGCTGACGATCGCAACCGGCCGTTGGCCGCGCAAGACCGTGCTTCTGTCGCTGATGGCGATCTTCACGCTGGGCAACCTCGCCTGTGCGCTTGCCCCAGACTACTGGACGCTGATGGGTGCGCGCGTGCTGACCGCCTTCGCCCACGGCACCTTCTTCGGCGTCGGCTCGGTCGTGGCGACCGGGCTGGTGGCGCCCAACAAGAAAGCTTCGGCGATCGCCCTGATGTTCACCGGCCTGACCATCGCCAACATCCTCGGCGTGCCCTTCGGCACTTGGCTCGGCCAGGCCTTCGGCTGGCGCGCGACGTTCTGGGCGGTGACCCTGGTCGGCATCGCCGCCTTCGCCATCATTCTCCTGCTGGTGCCGCGCAGCCGAACAGAACCTGAGAAGAGCAATTTGCGCGCCGATCTCGCCGTGCTCGGCCGCACGCCCGTCCTGCTTGGCTTTGCCACCACCGTGCTTGGCTATGCCGGCGTCTTTGCCGTCTTCACCTACATCGCCCCGTTGCTGACCGAGATCACCGGTTTTGAGGAAGCAGCGGTGTCGCCTATCCTGCTGGTCTTCGGCGGCGGCCTCATCGCCGGCAACATCGCCGGCGGCAAGTTCGCCGACCGCCGGCTGCTACCTTCCGTTCTCGGCAGTCTCGTCGTCCTGGCGCTGGTGCTCGGCACCATGACCTTCGCCCTGCACAGCCAGGTCATGGCCGTTATCTATGTCGGCCTGCTCGGCGCCGCCGCCTTCGCCACCGTGGCGCCACTGCAGATGTGGGTGCTGGAAAAGGCACAAGGCGCCGGCCAGAGCCTCGCCTCGTCCTTCAACATCGCCGCCTTCAACCTCGGCAACGCGGCCGGCGCCTGGCTCGGCGGCGTGGTCATCGCGCACGGTCCCGGCCTCGGCGCCGTCACCTGGGTCGCGGCCCTGTTGCCGCTTTCAGCGCTTGCCGTGGCGGCGTTTGCTCTGCGCCTCGACCGAGACCCCGCCCTCCCCACACCGGAAATCGCGCCGTCATAGAACGGCAAACCTCAACCAATCTTTGAAACAGCCATCCTTCCACAAGGAGCAAACCCATGGATTATCGAAATCTTGGCGCATCAGGCCTGAAGGTCCCGGCACTCTCGTTCGGCGCTGGAACCTTCGGCGGTTCAGGCCCGCTGTTCGGCGCCTGGGGCAACAGCGATGCGACGGAAGCACGGCGGCTGGTCGACATCTGCCTAGAGGCCGGCGTCAACCTGTTCGACACCGCCGATGTCTATTCGATTGGCGCTTCCGAACAAGTGCTCGGCGCTGCCATCAAAGGCCGCCGCGACGCCGTGCTGATCTCGACCAAGACCTCGCTGCCGATGGGCGACGGTCCCAACGATGCCGGCTCGTCACGTTCACGCCTGATCAAGGCCGTCGAAGACGCGCTGAAGCGTCTTGGCACCGATTACATCGACCTGCTGCAACTGCACGCCTTTGATGCCGCAACACCGATCGAGGAAGTGCTGTCGACGCTGGACGGTCTCGTGCGCGCCGGCAAGCTGCGTTATGCCGGCGTCTCCAATTTTTCCGGCTGGCAAGTGATGAAGTCACTCGGCCTGGCGGACAGATATGGCTATCCCCGATACGTCGCCCATCAGGTCTACTACTCGCTGGTCGGACGCGATTATGAATGGGAGTTGATGCCGCTCGGCCTCGACCAGGGTGTCGGTGCGCTGGTGTGGAGCCCACTCGGCTGGGGCCGCCTGACCGGCAAGATCCGCCGTGGCCAGAAGCTGCCTGAGAAAAGCCGGCTGCATGACACGGCAAGCTTCGGACCGCCCGTCGAGGATGAGCATCTCTATCGGGTCGTCGACGCGCTTGATGTTGTCGCCGAGGAAACCGGCAAGACCCTACCGCAGATCGCCATCAATTGGCTGCTGCAGCGGCCGACCGTCGCCTCCGTCATCATTGGCGCGCGCAACGAGGAGCAGTTGCGCCAGAATCTCGGCGCCGTCGGCTGGTCCTTGACAGCCGAGCAGATGAAGAAGCTCGACACGGCAAGTGAGGTCACCGCACCCTACCCGTATTTTCCCTATCGCCGGCAGGAGGGGTTTGCCCGGCTGAACGCGCCCGCAGTCTGACGCTCCAAAAGCTGGCGGCGGCTCCCGGGGCTGCCGCCCCCGGCTAATGCAGCACGAACTCGCCGTCGACCTTGCGCCATTCGTTCGGCGCGATCAGCTTCTGGTGCGTGTAGCTGACCGAATGCAGCGGGCCTTCGAGCTCGGCCTTCCAGAACTCGATGAAGCGGATCAGCACCGGAAATTTCGGGGCGATGTCGTAATCCTGCCAGATGAAGCTCTGCAGCAGATGCGGATGATCGGGAAAGTGATAAAGAATCTTGGCCGTGGTCAAGCCATAGCCCTTGAGCATCAGGTCCATTTCTGAATGGTCGCGCATTGCGGTCCCCTGGTTGATTCTCCTTCCTCCCAGCCTGAAATTGTGCACCCCATTTGCTTATTCGTCTATTGATATTTCTGCGATCAAACCAGATTCCTCCCGCAAAAACATGCGCTTAGCAGCCGCCTCACGAGAGTGCTGACACCGCCTGGCAAGGCACCTGCGGCATCCCGCCGCGCGAATCCAACGTCTAATGTTGCCGTCACCGCCGAACTGTTAATAATGCGCGCGAATTCGCGGCCGCATCGCTGCGATCCTGCCGGCGGTCAAGCCGGCGGTTTGGTTTTGGGGAGGAAGGCGAAGAAATGTCCGATGTTCATGTCCATCGCGTCCAGCCGGCGTGGAAGAAGAACGCGCTGATTGACAATGACACCTACCTGAAATGGTACGCCGACAGCGTCAAGAACCCGGACAAGTTCTGGGGCAAGCACGGCAAGCGCATCGACTGGTTCAAGGCCTACAGCAAGGTCAAGAACACGTCCTTCGACGGCAAGGTTTCGATCAAATGGTTCGAGGATGGCCAGACAAACGTTTCCTGGAATTGCATCGACCGGCATCTGAAGAAGCGCGGCGAACAGACCGCCATCATCTGGGAAGGCGACAATCCCTACGACGACAGGAAGATCACCTATAACGAACTTCACGCACATGTCTGCCGCCTCGCCAATGTGATGAAGAAGCACGGCGTCAAGAAGGGCGACCGCGTCACCATCTACATGCCGATGATCCCGGAGGCCGCTTATGCGATGCTCGCCTGCACGCGCATCGGCGCCATTCATTCGGTCGTCTTCGGCGGCTTTTCGCCGGACGCGCTGGCCGGACGCATCGACGACTGCAAGTCGACCTTCGTCATCACCGCCGACGAAGGCCTGCGCGGCGGCAAGACTATCCCGCTGAAGGACAACACCGACAAGGCGATCGAGATCGCCGCCAAGGCCGGAACAAAAGTCGAAAAGGTCTTGGTCGTGCGCCGCACCGGCGGCAAGACCGGCTGGGCCGCCGGGCGCGACGTCTGGTACCATGACGAGGTCGCCACGGTTAAGGCCGAATGCAAGCCCGAGAAGATGAACGCCGAGGACCCGCTGTTCATCCTCTACACATCCGGCTCGACCGGCAAGCCGAAGGGGGTGCTGCACACCACAGCCGGCTATCTCGTCTATGTCTCGATGACCCACCAATATGTCTTCGACTATCATGACGGCGACATCTACTGGTGCACCGCCGATGTCGGCTGGGTCACCGGTCACAGCTATATCGTCTACGGGCCGCTCGCCAACGGCGCCACCACGCTGATGTTCGAAGGCGTGCCGAACTACCCGTCGCAGTCGCGTTTCTGGGACGTGATCGACAAGCACAAGGTCAACATCTTCTACACGGCGCCGACCGCGTTGCGTGCGCTGATGGGCGCCGGCGATGCCCATGTCACCAAAACGTCGCGCAAGTCGCTGCGCGTGCTGGGCACCGTCGGCGAGCCGATCAATCCGGAAGCCTGGGAGTGGTATTTCAACGTCGTCGGCAACGGCAAGGTGCCGATCGTCGACACCTGGTGGCAGACCGAGACCGGCGGCATCATGATCACGCCGCTTCCGGGCGCCACCCACCTCAAGGCGGGTTCGGCGACGCGGCCCTTCTTTGGCCTCAAGCCGCAGCTGGTCGACGCCGACGGCAAGGTACTGGAAGGCGAAGCCAGCGGCAATCTTTGCATTGCCGACTCATGGCCGGGCCAGATGCGCACCGTCTATGGCGATCACGACCGCTTCGTGCAGACCTATTTCTCGACCTACAAGGGCAGGTACTTCACCGGCGACGGCTGCCGCCGCGATGCTGACGGCTACTACTGGATCACCGGCCGGGTCGACGACGTCATCAACGTCTCTGGCCACCGCATGGGCACCGCCGAGGTCGAATCGGCGCTGGTTTCGCATGAGAAGGTCTCGGAGGCCGCCGTCGTCGGCTACCCGCACGATATCAAGGGCCAGGGCATCTACTGCTATGTCACGCTGATGGCCGGCGAGACGCCGAGCGAGGACTTGCGCCAGGAGCTCGTCGTCCATGTCCGCAAGGAGATCGGCGCCATCGCTTCGCCCGACAAGATCCAGTTCGCGCCCGGCCTGCCGAAGACCCGTTCCGGCAAGATCATGCGGCGCATCCTGCGCAAGATCGCCGACGATGATTTTGCCGCGCTCGGCGACACCTCGACGCTCGCCGATCCGGCAGTCGTCGACGACCTGATCGCCAACCGGCAAAACAAGAAGGGCTGATGCAACCCGCATTGGGCGCCGTCACCGAGCTTTGGCGCTATCCCGCGAGCTCGCTCGCCGGCGAGTTTCAGGAGGCGATCTCCGTCGACTGGTATACCGTCGAAGGCGACCGCCTGTTTGGTCTTGTCGATACCTCGACCGATGAAATCGCACGGCCCGACCGCGAAGCGAAATGGCACAAGGTGCCCCGCATCCGCACCCGGCTGTCGCAGGCCGGCAGGCTGGAGGTCGCCATCCCCGACGGACGCTGGCTTTCGGCACCTGGCGCGCAAAGTGATCGCACGGTTTCCGCGTATCTCGGCTTTGCGGCTTCCATCCGGCCGTTCCGCCGGGAAAATGCGGCTCCGGATTATGCCGGCCCTCTGCTGACGGAACGCTATGTCAAAGCCCCTATTCATCTGCTGACCACCGCCTCACTGGCGCGTTTGAAAGTGCTGCATCCAGAGGGCACCGCCGACGCGCGCCGCTTCCGCCCCAACATCGTCGTCGATATGCCGGAGGTCGAGGGGTCGTTCCCCGAGACGGAATGGATCGGGCGCAAGCTGGCAATCGGCGACCTGCTCCTGACCATCTCCGAGCCGTGCCGCCGCTGCGGCTTCACCATCATTGGCCAGGACGGGTTCGACCACGACCCGGCAATCCTGCGCAGCCTGGTCCGCCACAACGCCCATAATCTCGGCGTCTACTGCACCGTCGACCGACCGGCCCGCGTCGAGATCGGCGCCACGATGCGCCTCCTGTAGCTATCGGTACAAATCCGCCCGCGTCGGCGGCAGGCCGCTCGGCCCACGCGCGCGCCTTGTGGCGACGGTCTGGAAAACCTGGGCCGATGCACGTTCGAAGGTAATCGAGCAGCCGGTGAGATAAAGCAGCCAGAGCCGCGCCTTGGCTTCGCCGACCTCAGCGATGGCTTCGTCAAAGCGTGCGTGGAGACGCTCTGCCCATAGCCTGCAGGTGCGCGCATAGTGCTCGCGCAAGTTTTCTACGTCGTAGACGAGGAAGCCGTGCGCCTCGAGATTGCCGAGCGTCATACCGATCGTATCGAGTTCGCCGCCCGGAAAAATGTATTTGATCAGCGCCTTGAATTCCGGCCCCTTGCGCAGCGTCTTCTTCAAGCTGCCCTTGTCGCGCCGGGTGATGGCGTGGTGCAGATAGATGCCGCCGGGCTTGAGCAGGCGATGGATCCTCGAGAAATAGGCAGCATGGTTGGCAAGCCCCAGATGTTCGAACATGCCGATCGACGAGATCTTGTCGAAGGAGCCGGACAGCTCGGCATAGGACTTGATCTCGATGGTGATGCGGTCCTCCAGCCCCGCGGCGCGGATGCGTTCGCGGGCGAGCTCGGTCTGTGCCTCCGACAGCGAAACGCCGTGGCCGACGACGCCATAATTCTTCACCGCATGGATGAGCATCGCTCCCCAGCCGCAGCCGATGTCGAGCAGTTTTTCGCCGGGCTTCAGCCGAAGCTTGCGGCAGATATGGTCGAGCTTGTCTCTTTGGGCCTGATCGATATCGTTGGCGAAATCCTTGAAATAGCCGCAGCTATAGACCATGCGCTCGTCGAGGAAGAGCCGGTAGAATGCGTTGGAAATATCGTAGTGATGCTGGATCGCCTCCTTGCTCGACCCGCTGACGTAAGGATTGCGGCCGGAAAGATCGGTTCGCGCCGTCATCTGTTTTCGCGAAAACAGCACCGCCGGCAGGTCGCGCAGGATCGCCAGCTTCGGCAACGTCTTGAGCTTCGTCCTGAGCTTGCCATGCGTGGGCAAGGCGTAGAAATCGAACAGCGATCCGTCTTCGACGTCGACCGCCTTGGCAATCCACATCTCGATCAGCGTCGATAAAGAGGGCCGACGTACGATCTGCCAGACGATGTCCTGGTCGTTGATAGTGAGCACCGGGCCGGTAGCCGGGCCGATCCGCTCGCCTGTCCACAGCCTCACCGCGAAACCCGGTTTCAGCGTTTCAATGACCGTCCGAACAATCCGGGCCGCTCTTTCGGCTGCCTCCATCCCCATCCTCCCTTACCCGGCAAAAAGCGGCCCGGAACAATCGCGGCTCGATCTTGCCTGCCGGATCGGCCGGCCGCAAGCCGCCCGAGTGCACAAGCACGCTTGTTCAGGATTTTCGAGTGCCCCGCCTTGCCATTTGCCGGATGACACCCCATCATGAGCAAGTGTTCAACAAATCGAAAGGAGGTGATCCGATGTCGAGTGATTTCGTTTTCCAGAACGTGGCCTCAGCGGATCGCACTTTCGGGAAGCAGTCTTCCCGTTAAGGCGCGAGATGCGCGGCTGGCGACCAACCGTCGCAGCCAGGAGCCGCGCCATGGACGGAAACACGGAAGGCCGCCGACTTCGCAAGAAGCGGCGGCCTTTTCCTTTTTGGGCTGTTGTCCCTTATTTGGTTACACTCAACATCTCGACGTTGCGCGCTATGTCCTGGAAAGCCTGGTTGAGTTCGGTTCCATTGGCAGCTTGGTAGAAGTGCTTGATCTTGGTGGTGTCCGGGCTCGCGCAATCCTGGAGCGTCGCCTTGGCATTCGTTTCGTTTAGGTCAAATCCAATAGTGAAGATCTCGATGCCCTTGTCGCGCATGGCAGCGCAAAGTTTCTTGGCTGCCGTGCGGGTCGGCTCCTTGCCGGCGTCATTGTAAACGTCGCTCACCGTGCTCGCATCGAAGTAGGACAGGTTGAATTCGCCATCGGTCATCAGGATCGCGATTTTGGCGACCTTTTTTGGATCCATCTTGGCCGGCCGCTGCGAAGTCCTCATTATGCTCCCCCAGCTCTCCGAGAGCATGTACCAGGTCCACTGCACGCCGATATGGCCGGCAGTGCCGCCGGAGGCGACGAAATTCTTGATGACCGTCTTGAGTGCCGTCGCATCGGCCGTCAGCGGCATCAGCGTGGCGGCCGGGCAGGCGGCGGTGCCGGTTTGCCAGGCGAAGGACGACAGCAGGTAGTCGCGGTTGACCATGCTGGCGTCGGGGCCTGCGTCCGAATACTGGTAGGTCCCCTTGCGTTCTGTGGCGCAATTATCGGGACGGATGAAGCCCGAGACATACTGCACGGCGTCATTGGCCGGCGCCTGTTTGCGTTGGCTGGCGGTGGTTTCCACATAGACGCTGCTGGTGGCAAGTGTACCGGCATTCACCGAATTGGCATAAGGCACGATGGCAACCCGCACGCGCGGTTTGGACGGGTCCTGACCGCCCAGGAAGCTGTCGACAGCATTCGCCGCAGCCGTCCGCAGATCGATGATTTTCTGGCCTGCCATCGAGCCGGTAACATCGAGCATCATCGCGACTTCGATCTGCTTGTCCGAATAGAGAGCCGTCGTCGATGCGGGAACGCGCTGCATGCTACCCGTGCTGAAAAGCGGGAAATAATAGCTGACATTGACATGAACGTCCGCCTGAACGGTCTTGGCGATTCGGTCGACAGTCAGTTTGTCTAGAACGATCTGATTGTCCTGCAGGATACCCGCCGTGCTGTTGGCATCGAGAAAGGCCTGCACCGATTTGCTTGCGTCAGCCTCGCTGATGACGCTGGTCGTCAAGTCGCGGGCCGTCGAGGTGACCGCAGCATCGACGACGCCTTGCAGGCTCGATTTCACATTGTAGAGTTGGGAGACGTTGACGGCAAAGCCGACGCTCAGCGCCAGTACTGAGCCGATTATGCCAAACAGCACCGCGAAATTTCCGCTGCGATCCCCGGCAAAGCCGCCGATCGCCTGAACAAGACCCCCGAAACGCCGCATTCCTTCCGCCTCCATTCGCTACAGCCTGCAGCTGTCCGAACGCGCATTGCAGGAATCCGGCCGGATCGCGCCGCCGGGCGGGAAAGCGAGCAGCCCCCGCTCAGGCCCTTGTTTCCAAACGGTTTCGAGCAGCGACAAGGTAAACAGCGGGTAAACGAAAGCCGCGTCGGCGCGGCTTTGTTCACAAAGCGCTTACCACGATCCGGCTCGCAATTCGGAACGGCCGGATGGCGTCCCGATCCGGTACAGACGAGATGTCTCGAACCGGATCAGCACGACCGCGATGGCGGGACGTGGAAACATGGGCTGTGAACGTCTCCGGGAGGATTAGGCCAGCACCCGTGCGGTGACGGTCCTGTCGAGGCCGCGATAGGGCGGCTTGAACAGGTTGCCTTCCTGCTCGTAGGTCCAGACCTTGAACAGGCTGAGCCGGTGCGGGCCGAAACTGTGCAACAGCGGCACGTCGGTGGCGTCGCGGCCACGCGCAATGACGACACGGCCGATTCTCGGCACATTGTGGCGGGGATCGAACGTGTACCACTTGCTGTCGAGGAACACTTCCATCCAGGCCGAGAAGTCCATCGGCGCCGGATCGGCGGGCACGCCGATATCGCCGAGATAGCCGTTCACGTAGCGGGCCGGGATATTCATGCAGCGGCAGAGCGTGATCGCCAGATGGGCAAAGTCGCGGCAGACGCCGACGCGTTCCTCATGCGCCTGCGCCGCCGTGCGGGTCGAGCGCGCATAACCGTAGCCGAAGGACAGGCGGTTGTGGACATAGTCGACGATCGCCTGCACCCGCGCCCAGCCCGGCGGAAGCTGGCCGAACAGTTGCCAGGCCAGGTCGCCGAGATGGTCGGTCTCGCAGTAACGGCTGCCGAGCAGATAGCCGAGCACCTCGTCCGGCAATTCGGCGACCGGAACTTCCCTGGCCAACGCGTTGACTTCGTCCGTCTCACCGCTGTCCTCGACCACCGCGTCATAGAGGATGCGAAAACTTCCGGCCGGCGCCGTGAAGCGGCGGCAGCTATTGCCGAAAAGATCGTGGTAGACCCTGGTCGGGACCGACGGCGAGGTCAGCACGCGCGTCTGCCGCTTGATGTCGACCTGGCGATCCCTGTGGATCTCGAGCAGCGAAATGACCGGCGTGGCTGCAGCGCATTCAATGCCAATTTCATAGCCGAGCCTGATCAGCATCGCCGTCCCCCTACGATCGTCATGGAAGATAGTGCTGGTCAACGCGGGAGAGTGCGCGGCGGTTCCTTGCGAACGTCGAAAACGACGCCTCGCGGCTTCCCATACGGACGCGGCAACGTTACGGTCGATCGACACGCGTCTTTCGAAATAATCCCTCCAGGATGACCCGGGAAAACCGATGCTTGCAGGCAGAAAATTTGCGGCCTTTCTGTTCGATATGGACGGCACGATTCTCAATTCGATTGCCGCGGCGGAAAGGGTCTGGGCAGCTTGGGCGCATCGGCAAGGTCTTGACGTCGCCGCATTCCTGCCGACCATCCACGGCGTGCGGGCGATCGAGACCATCGGCCGGCTGGCGCTGCCAGGCGTCGATCCTGCCCGCGAAGCCGATGCGCTTTTGCAGGCCGAGGCAGCCGATGTCGAGGGCATTCGCCCGATTGCCGGCGCCGCGGCGTTCCTCGCGTCGCTGCCGCCTGGGAGTTGGGCGATCGCCACCTCCGCGCCGCGCGAACTTGCCTTGCTGCGCCTGCAGGCCGCCGGCATTCCGGCTCCCGCCGTGATCGTTGCGGCGGAGGATGTGGCCCGCGGCAAGCCGGCGCCCGACTGCTTCCGGCTGGCGGCCGAACGGCTCGGCGTCGATGTGCGCGACTGCCTCGTCTTCGAGGACGCGCCGGCAGGCATAGCGGCAGCCGAAGCCGCGGGCGCTGCAATCATGGTGATCAGCGCCACGCACCGGCATCCGTTGGAGACGCCGCATGCCGCCATCATCGGCTATGACGCGATCGGCATCGCTGTCGATGCCCGCGGCTGGATTGCCATCGAAGCGGAGCGGACGGCGCAGCCTGCGTAGTTTGGCGCCCTACCTGGGCTAAAAGTCGCTGGTCAGGCCCTTGACTTCCCAGTCGCCGTAGCGGCTGGGCTCCTTGCCGCCGCGCCCGCCGATCTCCCTCGGGAGCGTGGCTTCCTTCTCGCGATATTTCTCCCGTCGGGCCTCGGCCTCGGCCAAGGCACGCTGGGCTGCTGGCCTCAGCGCCTTTTGCGGCTCGCCGTTAGCATTCGTTGTGCTGGTTTCGTCGATCATGCGATCTTCCGCTAGATTGAAACAGGCCCCCGATTGAAACGAGAACCGCTGTTTCCCATCATATAGCGGTGGGTCCACAAGGGATCGACCCCTTTGTTGGGCAGAACGGAGCAGACAATGAACACCCTTCGCACCGCCATGCTTTTGGCCGCAATGACGGCCCTGTTCATGGGCGTCGGTTATCTGGTCGGCGGATCCGGCGGCATGATGATCGCCTTGCTGATCGCTGCCGGCACCAATCTGTTCAGCTATTGGAACGCCGACAAGATGGTGCTGGCGATGCACCGAGCGATCGAGGTCGACGAAAGCAACGCGCCTGAATATTACGCCATCGTGCAGGGCCTTGCCCGACGCGCCGGTCTGCCGATGCCGAGGACCTATCTCATCGACAATCCGCAGCCCAATGCCTTCGCCACCGGCCGCAATCCGCAAAATGCCGCTGTCGCCGCCAGCACTGGCTTGCTCGAGCGGCTATCGCATGAAGAAGTCGCGGCGGTGATGGCGCACGAGCTCGCCCATGTGCAGCACCGCGATACGCTGACCATGACGATCGTCGCCACCTTCGCCGGCGCAATTTCGATGCTCGGCAATTTCGCCTTTTTCTTCGGCGGTAACCGCGACAACAACAATTCCTTCGGCATCGTCGGCGTGCTGGTGGCAATGATCGTCGCGCCTTTGGCCGCCATGATCGTGCAGATGGCGGTAAGCCGCACTCGCGAATACGAGGCCGACCGGCGCGGTGCCGAAATCTGTGGACACCCGCTGTGGCTCGCCTCGGCGCTTGACAAGATCGCCCGTGGCGCCGAACGCATCCGCAACCCGGATGCCGAGCGCAATCCGGCAACCGCCCATCTCTTCATCATCAATCCTCTTTCCGGCGAGCGCATGGACAATTTGTTCTCCACCCACCCGAGCACCGAAAACCGCATCGCCGCCCTGCAGCGGATGGCGCAACAGATGGCCGGCGCACCCGAAGCGGCCGCGACGCCAAGCCCGGAGCCGGACGGGATCGGGCAGCAGCCGTCGGGTCCATGGGAAAGGGCCGCCCGGCCCGAAAGGCCGGCCGAGCCGGCCAGGCCGAAACCCAATCCCTGGGGACGCAATCCGACCGGGCCCAAAGGTCCGTGGTCGTGAGCGTCGGGCAACGCCGGCACGCAATTCCAGGCGATCGTCAACACAATTCGGGCAGCGAGGCCGTTGCTGGCCTCGCCGCGCGCAAGGCAGCCGCGCGGCTGCTTGCCGCCGTCATCGACGCGAGAACGCCGCTCGACGGGCTGACCGACCATGAAAACGGCCATCCGCAATACAAGGCGCTCGACCTGCGCGACCGCGCCCTGGTGCGCGCCATTCTGGTCACCGCCCTGCGCTACCGCATGACCATATCAGGCCTGTTGGCCCGCCGCCTGGAAAAGCCGCTGCCGCCCAACGCCACGGCGCTTTCGCACATCTTGCATGTGGCGGCGGCGCAGATCCTGTTCCTCGATGTTCCCGACAGCGCCGCCGTCGACCTCGCCGTGACCCACGCCAAGTCCGATCCGCGCACGGCGCGCTTTTCCGGCCTCGTTAATGGCGTACTGCGTACGTTGGCGCGGGCCAAGCAGGATGAGCTCGCGGCGGCGGTTGCGGCCACCGACGAGGCGCCAAAATGGTTTTCCGACCGTTTGAAAACCGTCTACGGCCTCGACAAGACCAGGCAGATACTGCTCGCCCATCGCCATGAGGCGCCGGTCGATTTCACCGTCAAGTCGGACCCGGCGCTGTGGGCCGAACGGCTCGGCGGCTTCGTCCTGCCGACCGGCACGGTGCGGGTGGAAAAGCTCAGCGCTTCCGTGACCGAACTGCCCGGTTTTGGGGAAGGCGCCTGGTGGGTTCAGGATGCAGCGGCCAGCCTGCCGGCCCGGCTGTTCGGCGACATCAATGGTTTGCGAATCGCCGACCTCTGTGCCGCGCCGGGCGGCAAGACCGCCCAGCTGATCCTCGCCGGCGCCCACGTCACCGCACTCGACATGTCCCGAACACGGCTGGCGCGGCTGACGCAGAATCTCGAAAGGCTCGGCCTGTCCGCGGAGATCGCCCACGCCGATCTGCTCAAATACGAGCCGAAGGAGCTCTTCGACGGCGTCCTCCTTGACGCACCTTGCTCTTCGACAGGCACGGTGCGGCGGCACCCCGACGTTCCCTGGACGAAGACGGCGGCCGACGTCGAAAAACTGGCCGACCTGCAACGCCGGCTGCTTGCCCGCGCCGTCACCCTGGTCACGCCTGGCGGACGCATCGTCTTTTCCAACTGTTCGCTCGATCCGCTCGAAGGCGAAGAGCTTTATCGCGGCTTTCTCGCCGGCAATGCGGAAATCATCGACGACCCGCTTCGGCCGGGTGAGATCGCCGGCATCGACCCGTTCCTGACGCCGCAAGGCACGTTGCGCACCACGCCTGCCGACCTGGAGCTTGGCTCCCCCGCCCGTTCCGGGCTGGACGGCTTCTTCGCCGCCCGCATGCGCAGAGCCGGCTAAGGGCCGATCTCGAAGCGCGTCCGGCCTTGTGGGGCGAAGAGGCACGGAAAACAGGCTGAACGGCCACGCTGCCGCGGAATTCGCCTTCGCACAAGTTCTTGAATCATATAAACTTGTGCCTGGGTGAGGATGATCAGGAGAGATTTTGGCAATCGCTGCCGGTAACACGACGCGTCTGTGGACGCTTGTCGCGAGGGAGTTCTGGCGCAAGGCGCGCCGGCGCTTGCGTGCCGGGCCACTCTATCGCTGGCGCTACTCAGGCCGCACGCCGGAGCGCGTCCTGATCGCCCCGCCGGACCTGCGCCTCGCCGATCCTCAGATCGCGCTCGAGATCTATTACGGCCGCTATCCGCTTTCGGGGCATCTGGTCGAGACCGGCGGCAAATCGCCCTTCCAGATCGACGTGCCCAATCCCGGTTGGCAAAAGACGCTGCATGGCTTTCGCTGGCTGCGCCACATGCGTGCCGCGGGTACCGAGCTCGCCGCCGCCAACGCGCGGGCGTTGGTTTCCGATTGGATTGCAATCCATGGCAGCCATATTTCCGGCGTCGCCTGGGAGCCCGGCACGACGGCCAAGCGCGTCATTGCCTGGCTGCAGCATTCCTCGATCGTGTTGCAGGGCGCCGAATTTCCGTTCTACCGCGCCTTCCTGAAATCGCTTGCCGTCCAGATCCGCTATCTGCGCGCCATGGCGCGCGAGATGCCGGACGGCAAGGACAGGCTACGCGCGCGCATTGCGCTGGCCTTTGCCGCTTTGTCGCTGCCGGCGCCGGCCTCGGCGCTGCGCGGTGCCACCCGCAGTCTCGCCGAGGAGATCGACCGCCAGATCCTGCCTGACGGCGGCCATATCTCGCGCAATCCGATGGCCGTGCTTGAAATCCTCGCCGACCTTCTGCCGTTGCGCCAGACATACGCCAATCAGGCCGAGACACCGCCGACCGCCCTGATCGGCGCCATCGACCGGATGCTGCCGGCGCTGCGCTTCTTTCGCCATCAGGATGGCAGCCTTGCCCGCTTCAACGGCATGGGCGCCACCATCCACGACCGTATCGCCAGCATCCTGCATCACGACGACACCGCCGGCGCACCATTGCTGCACGCGCCGCATTCGGGTTATGAGCGCCTGTCGATGGGGGGTGTCACGGTGATCGCCGATACCGGACCACCGCCGCCCGTCGACGTGTCCAATGCCGCTCACGCCGGGTGCCTCGCCTTCGAATTGTCGTCGGGCCGCCAGCACTATATCGTCAACGCCGGCATAGACACCTATGGCGCCGCCGAGTTCCGGCCGCTTGCCCGCGCCACCGCCGCCCATTCGACCGCCACCATCAACGACACGTCGTCGGCGCGCTTCAACCACTCCCTGCGCGTCAACGACCTGCTCGGCACGCCTTTGATCGGCGGACCGCAGCATGTGCCTTGCAAGCGCACCGACCAGAAGGGCAGCCAGGGCTTCATCGCCCGCCATGACGGCTATGTCGGGCGCTTCGGCTTCCTGCATGAGCGCGAGCTGAGATTATCGACCGAAGGCAATGTGCTTGCCGGCAGGGACCGCTTCCTGCGGCCGGGCGGCGCCTCTATCCGCAACAATGGCCGTGATTTCGTCACGGTGCGTTTCCATGTCCATCCCGACATAAACCTGCTCCAGGATGAGCATGACCGTCTGGTGCTGGCCGCCGACCATGCCGACGCCTGGGTGTTTACCTCCACCGAAGTGGCACCCGAGGTCGAGGAATCGATCTATTTCGCCGGGCTCGGCGGCCCGCGCCGCAGCCGGCAGATCGTGCTTGCGTTCAAAGCCTCGGAGATTTCCGAGGTCCACTGGCAATTGACGCGGACTACTATCGGTGGTCATCCGGAAAAAGCTGAAGCCAGCGGCAACGGCAAACACTGATCAAGCCTTGCTGCTTGATTTCCGGGCCTCATGTGCTACGGCCCGCGGACGCTCTCCAACCAGAACTGGAAAGGCCGCCAGCCCATGGCCGTCGCCGCCAAGAACATTCCCGCGCCCGACCTTGTTCCGATCCGTCGCGCGCTGCTCTCCGTCTTCGACAAGACCGGCCTGATCGACTTCGCCAAGGCGCTGGCTTCGGCCGGCGTCGAGCTGGTTTCGACCGGCGGCACCGCAAAGGCGATCGCCGAGGCCGGCATGGCCGTGCGCGACGTATCCGAGCTCACCGGCTTTCCCGAGATCATGGACGGCCGCGTCAAGACGCTGCACCCGTCGGTGCATGGCGCACTGCTCGGCGTGCGCGACGATCCCGAGCACGCCGCTGCGATGCGCGACCACGGCATCGAGCCTATAGATCTCGTCGTCTCCAATCTCTATCCATTCGAAGAGGTGCGCCGCTCCGGCGCCGACTACGCGGCGATCGTCGAGAACATCGATATTGGCGGCCCGGCGATGATCCGTGCCTCGGCCAAGAACCACGCCTATGTCGGTATCGTCACCGACCCTGACGACTATGCCTCGGTGCTCAACGCGTTGGAGATGAATTTCGGCTCGCTGTCGCTGGATTTCCGCAAGAAGCTGGCAGCCAAGGCCTTTGCCCGTACTGCCACCTACGATGCGGCGATCTCGGGATGGTTCGCCGAGGCGCTCGAGATCGAGCATTCGACATGGCGCGCCTTCGGCGGCAAGCTGCAATCGGTGATGCGCTATGGCGAAAACCCGCATCAGGGCGCCGGCTTCTATGTCAATGGCGACAGGCGGCCGGGCGTCGCTACGGCGCGCCAGCTTCAGGGCAAGCAGCTTTCCTACAACAACATCAACGACACCGACGCCGCCTTCGAGCTGGTCGGCGAATTCGATCCGACCCGCTCCGCCGCAATTGCCATCATCAAGCACGCCAACCCGTGCGGCGTCGCCGAAGCCGCTTCGCTGCACGCGGCCTATGCCAAGGCGCTGGCCTGCGATCCGGTCTCTGCCTTCGGCGGCATCGTCGCCATGAACCGCATCCTCGACGCCGGAACCGCCGAAGAGATCGTCAAGACCTTTACCGAAGTGATCATCGCACCGGAGGCGTCCGAGGAAGCAGTCCGCATCATTGCCGCCAAGAAGAATCTACGCCTGCTGGTTACCGGCGGCCTGCCCGACCCGCGCGCGGCGGGCCTTGGCTTGAAATCGGTTGCCGGCGGCTTGCTGGTCCAGGGCCGCGACAATGCGGTGGTCGATGACCTCGACCTGAAAGTGGTGACCAGCCGCGCTCCGACGCCGGCCGAATTGGCCGATCTGAAATTCGCCTTTCGCGTGGCAAAGCACGTCAAGTCGAACGCCATAGTCTATGCCAGGGATGGCGCTACAGTCGGCATCGGCGCCGGCCAGATGAGCCGGGTCGATTCCTCGCGCATCGCCGCCCGCAAGGCGTTCGACGCGGCCGAGGCTGCCGGTCTGACGGAGCCTTTGACCAAGGGCTCTGTCGTCGCCTCGGATGCCTTTTTCCCGTTCGCGGATGGGCTTTTGTCGGCAATCGAAGCCGGCGCCACCGCCGTCATTCAGCCCGGCGGCTCGATGCGCGACGACGATGTCATCGCCGCCGCCGATGCTCACGGCATCGCCATGGTGTTTACCGGCGTGAGGCATTTCAGGCATTGAACTCCCTCCCTTCCCTCTGTGGGAGAAGGGACGAGCAGATCACTCCGCCGGCCGATCCGCCGGATAGGGCGTGCCGATCAGGATCGCCATGCCCGCTCCGAGGAACAGCACGATCGCCGCCATGCCGAGCCGCGCCGAGCCGCTGGCCAGGGTGATCGTGGCCACCATGAAGGGTGCGGCAAAACTGGTTGCTCGGCCGGCCAGTGCATAGATGCCGAAATAGCGGCCCGATTCGGCCGCGGAGACGCTGCGCGCCATGTAGGAGCGCGACGAAGCCTGCACCGGCCCGAAAGCAAGCCCGATCAGCAGGCCGTAGAAAATGTAGGCTTTTTCCGCCGCCGTGCCGAACAATCCGCCGCCGTCCAGTCCGGGCATCACCCAGGCGCCGAACAGCGTATAGCCCGGGCCGGTCGAGACGATGCCCAGCGTGGCAATGCTCAGCATGACCAGCGAAATCATCACTATGGACTTGGAACCCAGCGCCGTGTCGAGGCGTGCGGCAACCAGGCATCCGACTATGGCGACGACGTTGAGGATGATGCCGAACAGGCCGATCTCGGTAATCGACCAATGGAACATTGCCGCCGCAAACGTTCCGCCCAACGCCAGCAGCGCGTTGACGCCGTCCTGATAGATCATGCGCGCGACGAGAAAGCGAAAAATGCCGCTGCGCTTGCGCACTTCGGCCAGCGTCGACTTCAGTTCCGACAGTCCCTCGCGCACCGCCGGCCCGATTGGAATGCCTTTGATTGCATCGGGGGTGAAGAAGAACATCGGCAGGATGAACAGGAAATACCAGGCCGCCGACAACGGTCCGGTGGCACGCGCGTCCTCGCCGAGCCTGGGGTCGAGGCCGAAGATCGGGTCCAGCCCAACGACGGTCTTGCCGGTTTCAGGCGAGCCGGCCATGACGGTAACGACGAAGATCAGTGCGATTATGCCGCCGAGGTAGCCGAGCCCCCAGGCCATGTTCGAGATCCTGCCGATGTCGCTCTTCGGCACCAGGCGGGGCATCATCGAATCATTGAACACGGTCGAGAATTCCGCCGCGACCGACGCCAGCGAGAACAACGCCACGACCAGAAAAAGATTAGAGCCGGGCGCGGCGAACCACAGCAGGGTGAGGCAGGTGATCTTGACCGCGGCGAAGAAGGCTATCCACGGCTTTCGCGGTCCGGTCTGGTCGGCAATCGAACCGAGGACCGGCGACAAAACGGCAATGACGAGGCCGGCGGCGGCAATGCCGTAGCCCCAGGCCGCTTGCCCGGTCTCGGGATTGCTGGCCATGCGCGAGACGAAATAAGGACCGAAGATGAAGGTAGTGACGACCGTGAAAAACGGCTGTGCCGCCCAGTCGAACAGCATCCATCCCCAGATGCCGCGTCCCGACGCCCGCTGCACTGCCATCTCAGCCATGTCCCCTCCGCTGGAGCTTGCTCAATACTGATCGAATCGGAATGACGCTCCACCTTGTTGTTGAGCACGATCTTGTCCAAAAGCCGATCGTTAGGTTCGGCATCATGCTCCGGCGCTCCCAAAAGCAGCGCGCCGTTCGCTCTATTGCGCAGTTCTTCCCGGCAATCCCGCGCGATATGGAAGACGTCTCACAGCCCCGTCAGATCGCTCATCAGGCCGGACGCCACCGACAGCCGCGACACGGTGATGTCGCCGCCCTCGGTCAGCGCCTGCAGCCGCTCGCGGATGCGTCCGACCCGTTCGCCGCCGGCCTCCAGCCATGCCGTCACCGGATCCGCCGCCTCGGCATGGCTGGTGAGTGCCGCCACGGCGATGCCGCGCCTGGCCGCGCCGATCGTGTCGGTGGCACGGGAAAGCGCCAGTTGATCGTAATAATCCGAGGGGGTGATCGAGCGCGCCGCATCTTCGACGCGCGGGATGCGGAAGACATCGCTGACCGCGAAAAACGCCTTGGCGGCAGCGACGATGCCAGCATTCGCCGTCCGCGCCGTCAGGGCAATGTCGGGGATGAGTTCCGCCACATCGGTCAACGCCAGTTGTTCGGCAAGGCTCCCCGGCGCGCCGCCCTTCGACAGATTGTGCCGCCGCTCTTCGATCCGCTCGCGCGAGAAGGCCGGCAGCAGCGAAACCAGCTTGGGCTCCAGCGCCTTGCGCGCGTCCTGCAACTCGGCGATCCGCTGCCCGAGCGGCGCGGTGCCGGCATCGTTCTTCAGGTACCAGCCGCTCGTCACATAGATCAGCCGGCTGACCGCCTGATAAAGGTCGAGCTGGATCTGCCCGTCGATCTGGTTGTCGAGCGCGTCGATCTGGCGATAGAGCGCCGGCAGCGCAAATCCATCCCGAACCACGGCGAAGGTGCGCACGACATCGGCGGCACTGCGGCCGGTTGTTTCCTGCAGCCGGTTGACGAAGGACGGACCGCCGCGATTGACCAGATCATTGGCGACGACACGGGCGATGATCTCGCGGCGCAGCCGATGGCCGTGGATTTCCGCAGCATATTTCTTTGCCATGCGATCAGGGAAATAGCCCATGAGATCACGGTCGAAATGCGGATCGTCGGGCACGTCGCTGGCGACGATATCGGAAAACAGCACGATCTTGGCATAGGCAAGCAGCACGCCGAGCTCGGCCCGGGTCAGCGGCTCGCCGCGCGTCTCGCGCTCGACAAGGGCCGCCGGCGACGGCAGCGCCTCGACGGCACGGTCGAGCAGTCCGCGCGCCTCCAGCGCCGCCATGAAGCGGCTCTGATGGGCGATGTCGGCGAGGCCGCGCTTGCGGGCAAGCGACAGCGCCAGCGTCTGCTGGTAATTGTTGGACAGCACCAGGGCGCTGACCTCATCGGTCATCTCGGCCAGCAATTTGTTGCGCGCCGGCCGGGTCAACGATCCCTTGCGCATCGCGGAAGCCAGCGCGATCTTGATGTTGACCTCGACGTCGGAACAGTTCACGCCGCCAGAATTGTCGATCGCATCTGAGTTGCAGCGGCCGCCATTCAATCCGAATTCGATGCGCGCCCGTTGCGTGACGCCGAGATTGGCGCCCTCACCGATCACCTTGGCGCGCAGGTCGAGCGCGGTGATGCGGATCGCGTCATTGGCACGGTCGCCGACATCCTGGTTGGTCTCGCCCGATGCCCTGACATAGGTGCCGATGCCGCCGAACCACAAAAGGTCCGCCGGCGCCTTGAGGATGGCACTCATGATCTCGACCGGCGTGGCCGTTGTCTTGCCGAGGCCGATCGCTGCAGCCGCGGCGGCCGGCAAGGTGATCGACTTCTGGCTGCGCGAGACGATGATGCCACCTTCGGACAGCTTCGTCTTGTCGTAATCCTGCCAGCTTGAGCGGGCGAGAGCGAACATACGCCGGCGCTCGGCCATCGAAGCCGCCATGTCGGGATCGGGATCGATGAAGATGTCGCGATGATCGAAGGCGGCGATCAGCCGGGTCTGCTCCGACAGCAGCATGCCGTTGCCGAACACGTCGCCCGACATGTCGCCAACGCCGACGACGGTGAACGGAGTGGTTTGGATGTCGCGGTTCATCTCGCGAAAATGCCGCTTGACCGCTTCCCAGGCGCCCTTGGCGGTGATGCCCATCTTCTTGTGGTCGTAACCGGCCGAACCACCGCTGGCGAAAGCGTCGTCGAGCCAGAAGCCGTGCTTTTCACTGATGGCGTTGGCGATGTCCGAGAAGGTCGCCGTGCCCTTGTCCGCGGCGACGACGAAATACGGATCGTCCTGGTCGCGCCGCACCACGCCGGCCGGCGGGATGACGCCGTCCAGGCCGATATTATCGGTGATCGACAACAGGCTGGAAACGTAATTCTTGTAGGCGGCTGTGCCGGCCTCGAAAATGGCGTCGCGCCCGGCGCTCATCGGCAGCTTTTTCGGGTAGAAACCGCCCTTGGCGCCAACCGGCACGATCACCGCATTCTTGACCTGCTGTGCCTTGACCAGGCCGAGCACTTCGGTGCGATAGTCCTGGGCACGGTCCGACCATCGCAGGCCGCCGCGCGCGACCGGACCGAAGCGCAGATGCACACCCTCGACCTCAGAGCCATAGACGAAGATCTCTCGCCATGGCCGCGGCGCCGGCAGCCCGTCCACCGATTGCGAATCGAGCTTGATCGCCAGCGATTGGCCTTTCTCCTTCGTATCGGCAACGAAATGATTGGTGCGCAGCGAGGCTTCGATCAGGTTCAGATAACGGCGGATGATGGTGTCGTCATCGATGTTGGGAACGTCTTCCAGCGCATCCGTGATCTTGGCCTTCAAATGTTTGGCCTGGACGACGCCTTCCGTTTCCGCCGTCGGGCCGAGGCGGGCGACGAACAGCGCATGCAGGCCGCGGGCGATCTCGGGATAGCGATTGAGCGCGGCGGCGATGAAATCCTGGCTCTGCGGGATACCGGCCTGCTGCAGATAGCGGCCATAGGCGCGCAGGACGGTGATCTCGCCCGACCACAGGCCGGCGGTCTGGGCAAGGCCGTTATAGCCGTCATTGTCGACATCGCCGCGCCAGACGGAAAGGAACGCATCCTCGAACAGCGCGCCGCCATTGCCGAGGTCGATCGGCCTGCCGTAGCTGTTCTCGAGTTCCATGTCGTGGATGAAGACCATGCCGGATTGATTGTCGCCGACCTCGAAAGTGCGCTCGCTGATGACGCGGAAACCGATGTTTTCCAGCACCGGCACGCGCCGCGACAGCGCCACTGGGCTGCCGTGGTGATAGATCTTCAGCGCCGCCTGATGCGGCTTCTGGCCGGCGTGACGGTAATAGTCGATGGCGATCGGATTTGACGCATCGAGCTTGGCGATGCGCCCGGCGTCGGCCAGCGCCACGGCCGGCGGAAAACTGTCGCGATAGCTTTCCGAAAAACGTGAGGCGATGGCAGTGAGTCTCGCATCGGCGCCGGTCTCTGTCGCGGTCTCGCGCAGTGCATCGTCCCAGGTCCGTACGATGTCGCGGATCGCCGCCTCGATCGTTGCCTGCTCGACCTTCGGCGTCTTGCCGCCGGAGCGGCCGATGATGAAATGGACACGCGCCAGCCCGCCTTCCGGGAACGCCGGATAATAGGCCGACAGCCGGCCTTCGAAAACGGTCTTCAAATACGTGCCGATCTTCTCGCGCACGACGCTGTCGTAGCGGTCGCGCGGCACGAAGACGAGCACGGAGACGAAGCGGTCGAACTGGTCGACACGCACCAACGCCCTGACGCGCGGCCGTTCGATCAACCCGAGGATGGCGCTGGCATGCTTGCGCAGGATCGGCACCGGAACCTGGAACAGCTCGTCGCGCGGATAGCTCTCCAGCACGTTGATCAATGCCTTGCCGGAATGGTCGCTTGGATTGAAGCCGGATTTGGCGATGACGGTTTCCGCCTTCGAGCGCAGATAGGGGATTTTCATCACCGAGCGCGTATAGGCGGTCGACGTGAACAGGCCGACGATGCGGAGCTCGCCCGAAAGCACGCCTTTGCCGGTGTAGGTCTTGACGCCGATGTAGTCGAGGTAGATGCGGCGGTGCACCGATGACTTGGCGTTGGCCTTGGTGACAATCAGCGGTTCCGGCCCATGCAGGAAGGCGCGGATTTCCGGCGTCGTGCTTACCGCTTCGGTGCCGCGCCTGAGCACCAGCACGTCAGGATCGGAAAGGATGCCGAGGCCGGGCTTTTCGGCGCGCTCGAGCATGCCGCTCGTCTCGCCGCCGGTGTAGTTGAATTCGCGCATGCCGAGGAAGGTGAAATTGTCGTCGCGCAGCCATTCGAGGAAGGCGATCGCCTCGTTGACATGGGCCTTGTCGAGCGGCACTGGCGAGTAGCGGAATTCCGAGATCGCCTGGTCGAGGCGGGCGAGCATCGGCTTCCAGTCGGTGACGGCGGCGCGCACTTGGCCGAGCAGCTTGGTCAGGCGTGCGGCCAGACCTTCAGCCTGCTCGGCCGAAAGGCGGCCGATATGGACATGGATGACGCTCAGCCGGTCATGGCTGTGGTCGCCCTTGGCATAACCCCCGTCGCCGAGGATTTCCTCGACGCCGTTTTTGCCGTGCCTGACGACTATGACCGGGTGGGTAACCAGCAGCGGCTCGCCGGCGCTCTCGGTGATCTCGCCAAGAACGGAATCGAAAAGGAACGGCATGTTGTCGTTGACGACGGTGATCACCGTCATCGGCCGGCCCTGGCGGACGACACCGGAATCGACGTCGATGGCAACGACACAGTCGTCCTTCTTGTGTCTGGCCACGGCGCGGCCGGCGAGTTCGGCAGCGCGTTCGAGATCGATGACGTCGTAGGCGGCGACATCTTCGGCCGGAGCTCGGGCCAGCAGGTAGTCGGCAAGCCTGCCGGGCTTTTCGCCACCCGCGGCTTCACCCCTCGTCAGGCCGGCTTTTTTCAACCGGCTCGCTGACTTTACACTGGCCATGAGTCCCTCCCGTCGCATGTTTTTGCGGCTATGCTAACAGATGACGGGTATTTGGCGACAAAGGTTTGACGGCTTGCGACGAAATGTCGGAATTCACCGGCAGCCTGGCGAAAAACGAGGAGAAATCCGCCATGACGGACAAAATCACCGCGCTTGACCTGGCACCGGCGGAGCTGAGCGACGCGACTAGGGTCTATTTCGCCAAATGCCGGGAGAAACTCGGCCTCGTTCCCAATGTGCTACTCGCCTATGCCTTCGACGAGAAGAAGCTGCGCGCTTTCACCGACATGTACAATGACTTGATGCTGGGCGAATCCGGCCTGTCGAAACTCGAGCGCGAGATGATCGCGGTGGCCGTCTCTTCGGTCAACCATTGCTACTATTGCCTGGCCGCGCATGGCGCGGCGGTGCGCCAGCTTTCCGGCGACCCCGCCTTCGGCGAGATGATGGTAATGAATTTTCGCGCCGCCAAGCTGTCGGACAGGCAACGCGCCATGCTCGAATTCGCCGTGAAGCTGACCGAGCAGCCGGCAAAGATCGTCGAAGCGGACCGGGCGGCGCTGCGGCAAGTCGGCTTTTCCGACCGCGACATATGGGATGTCGCCTCGACCGCGGCATTCTTCAACATGTCGAACCGGCTGGCATCGGCAATCGATATGCGGCCGAACGATGAATACCACGCGATGGCTCGATAGGGCACCGCCGTTGCGGGCCAACCGCACATTATATTAGCTACTTCGCATTCTCGTTGCTTGTTTGCCGGTTTGGTCAGATGATCGGCATGCGGCATGACCGCATGCCGGTTCGATGCCGCCGATCAGAGGAGGAGAACATGGCGAAATTTCTCTACGTCTATCATGGCTCGGGCAAGATGCCGACCGAGGAGGCCGAACGGAAGGCAGCGATGGATGCCTGGAACGGCTGGTATGGCAAGCTTGGCTCAGCGGTGGTCGACGGTGGCAATCCAGTCGGCATGTCGAAGACCGTACTGCCTGGCGGCAAGGTCGAGAACAACGGCGGCAGCAATCCGACCGCTGGTTACACCATCATCGAAGCAAAAGACATCGACGATGCCGTCGGCAAGGCCAAGGATTGTCCTATCTTGACCGACCCAGCCTTTAGTATCGAGATCGCGCCGATCATCGAAATGGGTTGACGCGCCGGCTCAAGATCGCGCCGCGATCGCCGCCGCAGCGCCGGCCATGGTGCCGGCGCTGATGCGGTTGGCGATCTTCATCGCCCGCTTGCTTCTCAAGAGCTTGCGCGCCTGCGATGCGGCGAGCACCCAGGTCAAATCGATGGCGACCAGGACCACTGCCATGGTCGCCGTCAGCTCGACCCAGCCGACCATGCTGACCGAACCGAGGTCGATGATGGTCGGCAGCAGCGCCAGATAGAACATCATGATCTTGGGGTTGCCGAGCGTCACAGCCATGCCGGCAAAGAACAGCTTGGCAGGAGAATCTTCGCGCGGCAGCGAACCTTCCTTCGCCTCGACCGGTGCCGTCCACATCTTCCAGGCAAGCCAGCCGAGATAGCTGACGCCGACCCACTTCACGACGACAAATGCATAATGGAACGTCTGCGCCACCACAGCGAGGCCAAACACCGCCAGAGACAGCCAGATCGCTTCGCCGATCCACATCGCAAGCAGGAACGGAAACACGTCGCGGAAGCCCTTTGCGATGACCCGCGCCACAAGAGCGGCGATCGACGGGCCGGGCGAGCCGGCGGCAACAAGCAGGGCGCCGGCAAAAATCAGCAGCGACGTGAAATGCATGACGGGGTCTCGTTTGAAGTGTTTGGGGTGTTCAACATAACCCAACTGTTCCGGCGACGGTAGCGTCTACCGAAAGAAGGCTTGTCCGCCAGGCACCTCACGGCTAGAGATGTCGTTCCGAAATCCTTTCCGAGCTTCACTTTGCCTACGTAACCGCCGGTCTCGTCAACTCCCCCAACACAGAGCAGGGCGTCCCAGTCGCGGTGCCTGTTTCACATGATCTGTTCTTCAGGGTGGCGGTTCGAGACCGGTTTGGCACTGCTGAACCGCTGTCGCGCATAACCACCCGCGACACCTGATTTCCAACTGCCGCAGTCTCTCGCCACGCCGTGCCCGCAAGGGGTTCTCGATATCGCCGATCTGACGAACTTCCCGACGGGAAGGGCTTTTCGGCATGCCTTCGATACTGCGCATCCGCTGGGCGATCGCGCCCAAAACCGCACCTCGACCTCACCTCAACTGCAATCGCTGCGGCGGCATGAAAGCCTATCGCTGCAGCGGCAAATTCCGCGTCAATGCCAATGGCAAGCGCATTGACGCCTGGTTGATCTACCGCTGCATCGACTGCGACAATTCCTGGAATTTCTGCATTCTGGAGCGCTGCAGCCGCCGGGATATCGAACCGGCAATATTGCAGGCGCTCGAAAGCAACGATCCGGTCCTGGCGCGGCGCCATGCCTTCGATGTTGCCGCATTGCGAAGCAGTATCGGGCGCGTTGAGGAGTTCCCCGAAGCCGCCGTTCAAAAGGAGGTGCTCGGGGATAGACCGGAAAATACCAGCGCGCTCGAACTCCAGCTCTGGCTCGAAATGCCGACAGCGCTGCGGCTCGACCGGTTACTCGCCAGCGAACTCGGTGTCTCGCGATCGCGGCTTCAGGTTTGGGAAGAGAAACGATTGCTGGTGGTTGGTCCGGACGGAGCCAAAGCCTTGCGCAGGCCGGCGCGGACGGGAACGGCGATCCGCATCCACCTGTCTGGCGAACCAGACCGGGACGATATCATTTCGGCTGCCGACGGATGAGGCGACGGGAAGGGCATCCGCAATCGGAGACAGTTGCGGCCAGGGGTCAATCGCCCTCTTTGAAGGCCGAGCCGATCAAACCCTTGGCCGCATCGGGATCGCTGTCGGCGACTTGCACATGAATCAAGCCGAGCCTGCCCGTGTCGAGAAGATAATTCGCGAGAGCACAAATTCCATACGCGTCGAGCATCGACACGCAAACTTCGGCCTCGGGTCGATTGTCTATATGACAGCCGTGACCAGTTTACCGCTCACTGCGCGGTATTGCCCTTTATGCCGCGCCGACCACTTTCGCCGACTTCTCAAAACGCTTGCGCTCGTTCGGGTCGAGATAGAGCTTGCGCAGGCGGATGGTCTTCGGCGTCACTTCGACCAGCTCGTCGTCCTGGATCCAGGCCAGCGCGCGTTCCAGCGTCATGCGGATCGGCGGCGTCAGCTTCACCGCCTCGTCCTTGCCGGCGGCGCGGATGTTGGTCAGCTTCTTGCCCTTGAGCACGTTGACCTCGAGATCGTTGTCCCTGGAATGGATGCCGATGATCATGCCCTGATAGACCTTGACGCCGGGATCGATGACCATCGGGCCGCGGTCTTCCAGGTTCCACATGGCATAGGCCACCGATTCACCCTGTTCGTTGGAGATCAGCACGCCGTTGGTGCGGCCCGGCAGCTCGCCCTTATAAGGCTCGTAGGCATGGAACAGCCGGTTCATTACCGCGGTGCCGCGCGTGTCGGTCAACAGTTCCGACTGGTAGCCGATCAGGCCGCGCGTCGGCGCGTGGAAGACGATGCGCTGGCGATTGCCGCCCGAAGGGCGCAACTCGACCATCTCGGCCTTGCGCTCCGACATCTTCTGCACGACGACGCCGGCATGCTCCTCGTCGACGTCGATGACGACTTCCTCGACCGGCTCCAGCAATTCGCCGTTGTCGCCCTTCTGCATGACGACGCGCGGCCGCGACACGGCGATCTCAAAACCTTCGCGGCGCATCGTCTCGATCAGCACGGCCAGCTGCAATTCGCCGCGGCCGGAAACGAAGAACGAATCCTTGTCAGGTGATTCCTCGATCTTCAGCGCGACGTTGCCTTCGGCCTCGCGCAGCAGGCGGTCGCGGATGACCCGGCTGGTCACCTTGTCGCCTTCGGTACCGGCCAGCGGCGAATCGTTGACGAGGAAAGACATCGTCACCGTCGGCGGATCGATCGGCTGCGCGTGCAGCGGCTCGGTCACCGACAGGTCGCAGAAGGTGTCGGCCACAGTGCCTTTCGACAGGCCGGCGATGGCGACGATGTCGCCCGCCTGCGCTTCCTCGATGGGCTGGCGCTCAAGCCCGCGGAAGGCGAGGATCTTCGAAATGCGGCCGGTTTCGACCTGGGTGCCGTCATGGTGCAGCACCTTGACCGCCTGGTTGGATTTCAGCGTGCCGGATTCGATACGGCCGGTGATGATGCGGCCGAGGAAGGGATTGGCTTCCAGGATGGTGCCGATCATGCGGAACGGGCCGGGATGAACGGTCGGCGCCGGCACGTGCTTGATGACGAGGTCGAACAGCGGCGCCAGAGCCTGGTCCTTCGGGCCTTCGGGGTTTTCCGAGACCCAGCCGTCGCGGCCTGAACCGTAAAGGATAGGAAAGTCGAGCTGCTCGTCGGTGGCGTCAAGTGCTGCGAAAAGGTCGAACACCTCGTTGACCACTTCGACATGGCGCGCATCCGGCCGGTCGATCTTGTTGATGACGACGATCGGCTTCAGTCCAACCTTGAGCGCCTTGCCGACGACGAATTTGGTCTGCGGCATCGGGCCCTCGGCGGCGTCGACCAGCACGATGGCCGAATCCACCATCGACAGGATGCGCTCGACCTCGCCGCCGAAATCGGCGTGGCCGGGCGTGTCGACGATGTTGATGCGGGTATCCTTCCAGTCGACCGAGGTCGCCTTGGCCAGGATGGTGATGCCGCGTTCCTTTTCAAGATCGTTTGAATCCATGGCGCGCTCGGCGACGCGCTGGTTGTCGCGGAACGAGCCGGACTGTTTCAGGAGCTGGTCGACGAGGGTGGTTTTTCCATGGTCGACGTGCGCGATGATCGCGATATTGCGGATTTTCATGTTTTGGTCTCGGGAGCGTTGCAGGCAGCAGGCCAAAAGGCGCTGCCTCTTTCGGTTGGGCGGCTCATACAGGGTTTTTCGCAATTGCGAAAGAGGAGGCGAGCCACCAAATAAAGTCACCAAATCTTAAATGTCTTGGTGTGAAGTGGAATTATTAACCAAGGCGGAACCTTTCGTGATCCGGACAGTTCGAATTTCATGATCGAGACAGGCATCAAACTCCGGCCGATTTTGGCATGTACCGCGCTCGCCGTCCTCCTCGCGGCAAGCGCGGCGCAATCGGCCGCGCCGTCCAAGGAGACGCGGTCTGCTCTGCCGTCCGACAAGCGCTCGGCAGAGCAGCTTTTTGCCGATGCTCCGGACGGCGTCGACCCGGTGGTGACCGGACCGGTCAGCACCGCCTTCAAGCAAAGGCAAAAAAACGCCGGATGCGACAGCGCCGTCTGGCCCAAGATTCCCGTCGTCTGCTATCCCGATTGATGCACATCCACCTTCGGGGTGGTCCTAAAAGGCAATCTCACGCCGACCGCACCGGATCGAGCGTGACCTTGTAGAGCTCGCTGTCGTCGCGATCCATCAGCCGCACCGTCAACTGCTCGGTGGCTCCATCGATGTCGACGAGCCCGAAGAACTGCAGGCCGGCCGACGGCGGCAGGTTCTGACCCTGTTCGGCGGTCGGTGCCTTGATGAACCTCAGCTCCGGGCCGAAAGTCATGTCGAAAGCATTCGGTCCGAACGTGCCGGCGTGGATCGGACCCGAAACGAATTCCCAGAACGGATTGAAGTCCTGGAACTGCGCCTTGTCCGGATTGTAATAATGCGCGGCTGTGTAATGCACGTCTGCGGTTAGCCAGACGGTATTGCTGATCCCCGCGTTCTTCATATAGCGAAGGAGGTCGGCAATTTCCAGCTCGCGCCCCTTGGCCGGGCCATTGTCGCCATTGCTGATTGCCTCAGCCCCGACCTTCTTGGTGCCGTCGTTCCAGACGACGAGGCCGAGCGGCATGTCGGCGGCGATGATTTTCCAGGTTGCATTGGAATTCGCCAGCTCGCGCTTCAGCCATTTCGTCTGTTGTTCGCCGAGGGTGCGCGATTGCGGCGTCATCGTCTCCTGCATATTCGGACCGTTGGGGCCGCGATAGGAACGCATGTCGAGGAAGAACACGTCGAGCAGCGGCCCATAGGCGATTTTGCGGTAGACACGGCCGGGCTCCGACGGCTCGTAGCGGATCGTCGTCATTTCGTGGAAGGCGCGCGCCGCGCGTGCCGCCAGTACATGGATGGATTTTTCGGTGTAGCGGTCGTCGGCGCTCAGATCCTTCGAATCCGACCAGTTGTTCACCACCTCGTGGTCGTCCCACTGGTAGAACGTCGGGCAGATGGCGTTCAGCGCCAGCACGTTCCTGTCCATCAAATTGTATTTCCACTGACCCCGGTATTCGTCCAGCGTCTCGGCAACCTTGCGTTTTTCGTCGATCAGCACGGTGTTCTTCCACTTGCCGCCGCCGGGCAGGTCGATCTCGTCCTTCATCGCGCCATCGGCATAGATCGTATCGCCCGAATGCAGGAAGAAGTCCGGCGTGTGCTTGGCGATCGTGGCGTAGGTCTTCATGCCGGTGTCGTCGATGCCCCAGCCCTGGCCGGCGGTGTCGCCCGACCAAGCGAAACGAATGTCGCGCTTCGAGGCAGGTGCCGTGCGGAAGCGGCCGACGATCGGCTCGGAAACGGCGTTGATATCGGAAAGATCGGCCGCGACCATGCGGTAGAAGATGTCCTGGTCGGAGGCGAGATCGGTAAGCAGCCGCTTCACCGTATAGTCGCTGGCCGGCGAGCTATCGAGCGGCGCCAGGCGGACGGCATTGGCGAAGCTCTCCGTCGACGACACTTCGAACATGACGCGCGACGGCCGGTCCGTGCGCGCCCAGACCATGCCGCTGGTCGCGTCGACGTCGCCGGATTGGATCCCGTGGGTAAAGGCCGGGCGCTGATTGGCGCGCGAGTAATAGGGAAGCGCGAGGCCCGACGCGCCGACCAGGCCAACGGCGCTGGCCGACGTGACGAAAGCGCGCCGCGTCATCGAAATCTTGTTCATGGCTGTCTCCTGGATGGCGTTGAACGTCGCCGCCAAGCTCCAGCTTCAATGTTTCAGGCACATTTCGAAACGATGAAGGTTTGATAACAGTGAACAGGCGGGCGATCTCCCCCTCAAGGGGGGAGATTAGCACTCAACTGTCGCACCCTAAGCCGCCTGCGGTTCCGGCTCGAAGGCCGGGCGGCTGGTGTTGATCAGCAGCGAGATGCAGGCGGCGGCTATTGCCGTCATACCGGCGATCAGGAAGGCAAGCTCGTAATTGCCTTGCAGCTCGCGCATGGTGCCGCCGAAGAAGGCCGCTGTCGCGGCGCCAACCTGATGGCCGGCGACGATCCAGCCGAAGACGATCGGTCCGCTGCGGTCGCCGAACGCCTCGTTGGAAAGCCTCAGCGTCGGCGGCACCGTGGCGATCCAGTCCAGTCCGTAAAACACGGCGAAGATGATCAGGCTGGTTGCCGAAAAGCCGGAATAGGGCAGATAGATCAACGACAGGCCGCGGATGCCGTAATAGACGCCGAGCAGCTTGCGCGGGTCGAAACGGTCGGTGAGCCAGCCCGATAGCGTCGTGCCGATCAGGTCGAAAATGCCCATCATCGACAGCAGGCCGGCGGCTTGCACTTCGCCTATGCCCATGTCGCCGCAAAAGGCGATCAGGTGCGTGCCGACCAGCCCGTTGGTGGTGAAGCCGCAGACGAAGAAAGTGGCGAACAGATACCAGAACACCCGCGTGCCGGCGGCGCGGCGCAGCGTGCTCAGCGTATGCGAAAGGAAATTGCCTTGCGCGGCTGGCGGCGCCGGCGGCACGTCGTCGGCATCGGCGCCATAGCGGACCATGCCGATCGAGGCCGGGCGCTCCGGCACCAGCATATAGACCAGCGGCACCAGGCAGGCGGTGGCCACTGCAATGGCGATGGCGACCGGCTTCCAGCCGCCTGACTGGGCGAGCGAGGCGAGCAACGGCAGGAAGACCAGCAGCCCGGTGGCGCTGGACGCCGACATCAGTCCCATCACCAGGCCGCGATTGGTCTTGAACCAGCGGTTGACGATGGTTGCGCCGAGCACGGTGGCGACGGCGCCCGAGCTGACGCCGGAAAACACGCCCCAGGTGAGGAGCAGATGCCACGGCTTGGTCATCAACAGGCTGAGCGCGGTCGATCCCGACATCAAAAGCAGCGCGGCAAGCAAAGTGCGGCGCAGCCCAATCCGCTCCATCAGCGCCGCGGCAAACGGCCCGGTCAGGCCATAGAGGAAGATGCCAGTGGCAGCGGCCAGCGAGACGACGTCGCGCCGCCAGCCGAAACTGTTCTCCAGCGGCAGCATCATGACTGCCGGCGCCGAACGCAGGCCCGCTGCGATCAGCAGGCAAAGGAAGATGACGGCGACCACGACGAAAGCGTAGCGCTGGCCAAACGGGCGGGATTGAGCTATCATGTTACTGACCGGTACGTTGCAGGAGCGCGAAACATACGTACCGACCGGTAACATTGTCAACCAGCTAATCGGTACACCAGACATGAAAAGCATTGAACCAACGATCAAGGCGAATGACGCATCGCCGCCTCGCGCCGCCGAACGGATTCTCCAGGTGGCGCGCGACCTGTTTTACCGGCAAGGCATCAGGGCGATCGGGGTCGACGAGATCGTGCGGCGTGCCGGCGTCACCAAGCCCAGCCTTTACCGCAGCTTTCCGTCCAAGGATGAGCTGGCCGCATCCTATCTTCGGCACTATGACCTCGAATTTTGGGAGCGCTTCGACGAGGCGGTGAATGCCCATCCCGGCGATCCGCGCGCGCAGATCGTCGCCTTCCTGACGCGTGTCGGCAAGCGTACGCAGAAGCCCGACTATCGCGGCTGCGGCATGACCAATGCCGCGGTCGAATATCCGGAACATGGCCATCCGGCCCGCGTCGTGAGCGAGGCCAACAAGCAGGAATTGCGCCGGCGCCTGCGTGCCATGGCGGCAGAGATGGGCGCCGGCGACGCCGACACGCTGGGGGACGGGCTGCTGCTCCTGATCGAGGGCGCCTATATCAGCGGCCAGCTGTTCGGTGTCGGCGGGCCGGCGCAGTCGGTCGCCCGCAACGCCGACCTTCTGATCGAGGCAAGCTTGAAGAAATAGCGTACCGTTTACCAGATCACTGTGAGCAGCCTGAGTTCGTCTAGGCTGCTGCTAGATTTGACGGTACGCTGCGGCAGCCCGAACGGAGTTGTCCGCCATGCGCGCTCTTTTGATCCCGCTTGCCTTCGCCGGCTTCTGCAATGCCGCCCGGGCTGGCGACATATCCAGCGTCTATACCGATCTCGTCTGGGAGAAGGACTGCGTGACGTATGCCCAGGCGGAGGAAGGCGACGGCGACTGGGCCGACCTCGCCTGTTCGGGTTATGGCGGCTACCCGGTGATGGTTTCCTACGACGACGCGCGGGAATCGCTGTTCTACGGCTTTCCACCCGGCGATATGACCACGGTCTGGGAAAGCTTTTCCGGCCTCAACTCGGCTGGACCTAAAGTCGAGTGGCGGATCGAAACCAACGGCAAAACCACCATTCCGTTCGCCGCCATTCATCGTCGCTCGATCAGCGATACCGAGGGCGAGAACAAGTCGACGGAAGTGTTGATCGTCGCCAAGGTTGCCCAGCCTGACACCCACGAAGGCTGCACGATCGGCCTTGTGCTCGCCACCGGTAATCCCGCCGCCAACGATCAGGCGCGCAAGCTTGCCGACGAGAAGGCACCCACCTTCGCCTGCGGCAAGGACAAGCGCGTAGTGATCGGCGACGCGCCCGCTTTCGGCCGCGTCGACAACTGATTATTTGCGCCCGATAATTACTTGCGCTTGGCCCGCTCGATTGCCTCGACGATCATCTTCTTGGCATAGGCCGCATCGTACCAGCCTTCGATCTTGACCCATTTGCCGGGTTCGAGATCCTTGTAGTGCTCGAAGAAATGCTGCACTTGCTGGCGGGTAATGTCAGGCAATTGCGTGTATTCGTGGACGTCCTCGTAGCGTAAGGTCAGCTTGGGCGAAGGCACCGCGATGACCTTCTCGTCCTGGCCGGCATTGTCCTCCATCACCAGCACGCCGATCGGCCGCACATTGATAACGCAGCCTGGCACCAGCGCGCGCGTGTTGCAGACCAGCACGTCGATCGGGTCGCCGTCGCCCGATAGCGTGTGTGGTACGAAACCGTAATTGCCGGGATAGCGCATCGAAGTGTGAAGGAAGCGGTCGACGAACAGCGTGCCGGCCTCCTTGTCCATCTCGTACTTGATCGGCTCGCCGCCGATCGGCACCTCGATAATGACGTTGACGTCCTCGGGCGGGTTCTTTCCGCTGGCAATCGCTTCGATCCGCATCGCTTTATCCCTCTCTCGATTGAAGATCGATAGCGGCCGATGGCGAATGGTGCAATGCGGCGAATGGTACTGGGGGGATCGTCCGAACCGAAACCGGCCGGATCATGCGCTGGCCGTCATTCCCAGACGAAAGCGACCTTCTTCAGCGCCTTCTGCTCGAAGATCTCGACGCCCTCGGCCACATCGCGGCCGCCGGCGCCGGCATAGAAGGCAAGTGCGTTCTGATTGTCTTCCAGCGCCCAAACCACCATGCCTTTCAGGCCATGGTCGGCCAGCCGTGCCCGTGCGGCTGCGAACAGCCGGCTGCCGAGCCCGATGCCTTGATACTCCGGCCGCAAGTAAAGCTCGTAGATCTCGCCCTGCTGCCTGAGCTCACGTGCTCGGTTCTTGCCGATCGTCGCGTATCCGGCAATTTTGCCGCCGATTTCGACGACCAGGACGGTGGCGGCCCGGCGAATGGCATTTGCCCACCAATCGGCACCGCGGCGGTTGATCATCGATGTCAGTGTACGGTGCGGGATGATGCCCGAATAGGCGCCGCGCCAGGCCTCGAGATGCACGTCGGCAATGGCGGCTGCATCGCGTGGTTCGGCTTTCCTGATGTCGATGCTCAGCGTATTCATGATTGGTTAACCATAAACCCGCCGCGCCCGATTGCAAGAGTCCGGTCGTCCGCCGCGATGCTTTCACACAGCCGAACAGTGCGTCCTTGAGACGCTGGAAAACCGCTTTTAGCGAGATCAAATCTCGACCAGATGGTCGTCCAGTTCGTTGCTGTCGCCGGTCGAGACCGGAAAATGCTCGGCCAGTACCGCACCGACCGCTTCGATCGCCTTGACGAACCCGTCGGCAAGCCGATCGTCGCCGGCATGCGCCGTAAGGTCGCGGACGACACCGTCCCAGACATGCTGGCCGACACGAGAATCGATGCCGCTGTCGGCGACCACCTCGGCATAGCGCTCGGCGATCGAGACGAACACCAGCACGCCCGTGCGCGCCGTGGTGCGGTGGACGTTGCGGGCGAGAAACTGCTTCATCGCATTGGCGTGGGCGGCTTGGTAGCGCATACGCCTCGGCACCAAATGGATGCGCAATGCGGGCAATGCCCACAACAGAATGAGCACACTGGCAAGCGCCAGCAGCTCGGCGATGACGAAATGCGGCAAGCGGATCGACAGCCACCAGGCTTCCAGCCCGTAACCGACGGCGAGGCTGACGACGAGCATGCCGAGCATCGCCATGAAAGCGGCCGGGAAAAAATAGCCGTCGCTGGCATGCGCCACGACGCAGTAGATCTCGCCGTCGGTCTTTGCTTCGGCAGCGCGGATCGCATCGGCGATGCGCTCATGATCCTCGGGGCTGATCGGTCGTGTTGCCATGATTGATGTCTCACCAGCTTCCTGAAGAACCGCCGCCGCCGGACGAACCGCCGCCACCTGAAAAACCACCGCCCGAACTTCCGGACGACCAACCGCTGCCGGAACTTCCAGACGACCAGCCACTGCCGGACGAGGTCCCCGACGTCCAGCCAGCGCCACCGGAGGATGACGAAGCTGGCCCACGGCCGTAGCGGAACGTCATGCCCAGCCACTTGTACACGCCCGGCGACAGCTTCGTGCCGAAGATCGGCGGCAGGAATGCCATTGCCAGGCCGCCGAAGAACATCGTCGCCCACAGGACGATGAACAGAACGAAGATGGGATCGACAGGATTGTCATTCGCCGGATTGCGCTTGCCGCGGGCTTCCAGCTCTTCGGGATTGCCTTCCAGCACCATGATCATGTCATCGACGGCCTTGCTGATGCCGCCAGAGAAATCG
>NZ_JAMYUY010000016.1:0-129558 GCF_040323385.1 Mesorhizobium sp. M0045 | reverse complement strand
GTCCCCATCAGCCATCGCATCAAGAAATGCGCCTGGAACGACGACTATCTCATCAATGCCATCACTCATATGCGATAGCCCTGCCTTGTCGTGGGAGAAGGGAAGACCATCCGAAAACCCATTATTTTAGTCGATTTTTAATCTTTTTTCGCCGCGCCTCTGGACAAGGCGAATCACCTTTGATTCTTTAGTGACGATTCGGAAGTGCGGCGTTGCCGGATCGTCAAGCGGACAGAAAATCGGGGAGTGCCATTTATGGCGAAGGCGGACGCGTGGGGCGCGCCCGGTGGGACGGCGTTTGAGCGTCGCGAGGCGCGAAACGACGGTCTCGCGGGCAATACGCGGCTCATCGCCGAACCTGCCTACCGACGGCTGCTGGCAGCCGAGCCGCTGTTGCGGCGATCGATACCGGCCCTCATTATCATGTTTCTGTTGATCATCGCAGTACTGCGCTTTCTGTCACTGATGAACGAGCGCGACGAGATCGAGCGCGACGCCAAGGCAATCCTTGCGCTGGCCGCCGGCCAACTGGCAAGTTCGATCGCCGACGCGACCATGGTTTCCGCGCCAGGTGCGACCCAGGACCTGCTGGAGAGCACCGGTCGTCAGGGCGCGATGGGCCGAAGCCACGTACTGGCGATCACCGACAGCGCCTTCAAGATCATTGCCGTATCGCCGCAGTCGATGCACTGGGAGGGCCGATCGCTCGATGGCGTCGTGCAGGGCGGACAGCCGCTGTTCATGTTCGGCGACCGCGCCGGAGTGATGGAGGTCAGCATCGGCGGACAGGACTGGTACGCGGCAGTGAGCCTGGCGAATGGCCGAAAGGGTGCCGCGGCAGCGTTCGTGCCGCAGGAGGCAGTTTTTGACGCCTGGCGCAAGACGGTCTCACTCAATGTCACGCTGTTCGTGCTGACGGCCGGCGTGCTGATCGTCATCCTTTATGCCTATTTCGGCCAGGCGGCGCGTGCCCAGGCCGCCGACCGCATCTATCTCGAAGCCCACCAGCGCATCGACATGGCGTTGGTGCGCGGCCGCTGCGGCCTGTGGGATTGGGACATGGTGCGCGGCAAGATGTACTGGTCGCGCTCGATGTACGACATGCTGGGCTACGAGCCTTGCGACACGATGCTGTCGTTCGGCGAAGTCGACGAAATCATTCATCCCGAGGACGGCGATTTGTTCGAACTCGCCAACAGGATCGTCGCACGCGAGATCGATCATATCGACCAGGTGTTCCGGATGCGCCATGCCGACGGGCAATGGGTTTGGATGCGCGCAAGAGCACAGGTTATCGACCCGGAAGCGCCGGAGATCCAGCTGATCGGCATCGCCGTCGACGTCACCGAGCAGCGGCACCTGGCGCTGCGCTCCGAAGCGGCGGACCTGCGCCTGAGGACGGCCATCGAAAACATCAACGAATCCTTCGTGCTGTGGGATTCGTCCGAGCGCCTGATCATGTGCAATTCCAAATACCAGCAGGACAACGGCCTGTCGGATCGCGACGTGATGCCGGGCGCTCCGCGCGCCGTTCTGGAGGAACGCATGCTGGCCTTTGCCTCGGAGCGGCGGCTTGCCAATACCAATGGACCGCAGGGGGGCGTGACCTTCGAGCGCCAGCTTGCCGACGGCCGCTGGCTGCAAGTGAACGAGTTGCGAACAAGGGACGGCGGCACCGTCTCCGTCGGCTCCGACATCACCCAGATCAAGCTGCACCAGGAGAAGCTGGTCGACAGCGAGCGCCGGCTGATGGCGACAATCCACGACCTCAGCCTTGCCCGCCGCGCGGAAGAAGAACGGGCTCGTGAGCTCGTCGAGCTCAATCGCAAATACATGAAGGAAACCGAGCGGGCCGAAGCGGCAAACCGGGCCAAATCCGAATTCCTAGCCAACATGTCGCACGAGTTGCGCACGCCGCTCAACGCGATCATCGGCTTCTCGGAACTGATGGAACGGCGGCTGTTCGGGCCGCTGGGGTCGCCGCGCTACGAAGAGTATGCCACCGACATCAACGGCAGCGGCAAATATCTTCTCGGCGTGATCAACGACATCCTCGACATGTCGAAGATCGAGGCCGGCCAGTTCGCCCTGGATCAGGAAGAAATCGATCTCTGCCCGCTCATCAGGGAGACAGTTCGCGTCGTCTCGCTGCAGGCGGCGGAAAAGTCGATCACCGTCGAAACCCGCATCGCCGATTCGCTGACGCTGTTCGCCGACCGCAGGGCGATCAAGCAGATCCTCATCAACCTTCTGTCCAATGCGGTGAAGTTCACCGGGCAAGGCGGCCACATTTCGGTCAGAGCCCGCAGCATTTCCAGCGCGCTGATCCTGACGATCGAGGACAATGGCTGCGGCATCCCGAAAGCCGCGCTGAGCAAGCTCGGACGGCCATTCGAACAGGTGCAGAACCAGTTCTCCAAGAGCCATGCCGGCTCCGGTCTCGGCCTCGCCATCTCGCGCTCGCTGGCCGAGCTTCAGGGTGGCGCGCTGAAGATCCGTTCGACCGAAAGCATCGGCACGATCGTCTCGGTACGCATCCCGATGAAGAAAGTCGCGCAGGCGGTCAGGGCGGCTGCCTGAATGACCAGATAAGTCTCCGGCGGCTCGCGCCGCCGGAGCGGTTGTCAATTCTCACTGCATGCCGTCAGCGCCATCATTGCCCTCGCCGTCCCATTGGCGGTGGCGGCCGAGACCCTTCGGCAGTTCGTTCTTCTCGATCTTGCCGTCATTGTCACGGTCGAGCATGGCGAACACCTTCTTCTGGCGGCTGGTGATATCGTCGGCGGTCAGCGTCCCGTCGCCCTTGGTGTCGTAGCGGGCGATGATGCGCCTGGCCATCTGCTCGAAGCGTGCCTTCTCCAGCGCGTCGGCGAGCTGCGCCACGGTCAGCTTGCCGCCATTGTCAGCGACCATCTTCTTCAGTCGAGCGTTCATGGCGTCGGAGAACTGGTCGAAGGTGATGGTGCCGTCATTGTCCTTCATGACTTTGCCCAGGCGCATCATCATGCCGCCGCGCGGCCCGGCGCCGGAGTGCTCGTCTGCATAGGCTGCGGTGCCGACGGCGCCGGCCAGGGCTGCGAAAACGAGTGCAAGTCTGGTTGTCTTTCTCATGGTCTTCTCCTGTTGCATCGTCACCCCCGATGCTAGAGCGGCGGACCTTCAATCCCCCGCTCTATCTCTTTGATTGAACATCGGAACCTCCCAGAAAAGGTCGCAATTTTGGGTCCGATGCTCTCGCCCGTACGGCTGGTTGCCGTCACGGTAGTTTCGCACGAAGCAGAAGGTCGAAATCCTTTCTGACCTTCTGCGGCGTCTCCTTGAGATGCGCTTCAAGCACACCGAAATCAGGCAGGTCGGTGACTGCAAGAAGCAGATCGGAAAGCCCTGGCGGAACGTCGTCGCGTTCGAACGCGCCGGTGAGGCAAAGCCGGATCATCTGAGTCAGCGCCAGATAGAGCGAAAAGGCATCCACCAGTTCCTGCCTGACCTGGGCGTCGACGAAATCCGGCGCCAGGCGCGACAGGACCTCAGCCGTGCCGGTGGCCCTGCGGCCGGCTTCGATCTTTCCCGTGATCAACGCAACCTGGGCAATGAATTCGAGATCTATGAGGCCGCCCGGGATCAGCTTGATGTCCCAGGGATCGCGCGGCGGCTTCTCCTTGTCGACCATGGCGCGCATCTCGGATGCCTCGGCCATCACCTTGGCTGGATCGCGCGGCAGAGCGAGCACTGCGGCAACTTCCTCCTCAACCTCGCGGCAGAGCTCGGCATCGCCACCGATGGTGCGGGCCCGCGCCAGCGCCATATGCTCCCACGTCCAGGCGTCCTGGCGCTGGTACTTCTTGAAGGCATCGACGTGCGTGGCCACCGGCCCCTTGTTGCCGGACGGTCGCAGACGAAGGTCGAGCTCGTAGAGCACGCCCTCGGCGGTCGGCGCGGCAACGGCGGCGATCAGCCGCTGCGTCAGCCGGCTGTAGTAATGCGACGGGGCAAGCGGCTTGTCGCCGTCGGACTCCTCGGCATCGGCGTCGTGATCGTAGAGCAGGATGAGGTCGACGTCGGAACCCGCCGTCAGTTCGCGGCTGCCGAGCTTGCCCATGCCGAGCAGTGCGACCCTGCCGCCGGCAATATAGCCATGACGCAATGCGAATTCCGCTGTCACCGCCTGCAACGCCGCCTCGATGGTCAGGTCGGCGAGATCGGAAAAGGCGCGGCCGGCGCGCGGCGGATCGATCGACCCGGCAAGCAGCCTGACGCCGATCAGGAATTTCTGCTCCGAAGCAAAGATGCGCAGCCGGTCGAGCACGTCCTCATAAGCCCTGTCGCCTTCGAGGAAGGCGGCAAGGCGCGCCGACAGATAGGCGCGGTTGGGCAGTTCGCTCAGCAGCGCCGGATCGAGCAGGCCATCGAAGACATGCGGCCGGCGCGTGATGATGGCGGCCAACCGCGGTGCTGCGCCCATGATCGTCGCCATCAGCTTCAGCAACGCCGGATTCGACTGCAGCAGCGAAAACAGCTGGATGCCGGCAGGCAGGCCGGCAAGGAATTCGTCGAAGCGGATCACCGCCTCGTCCGCTCGCCGCGTCTGGCCGAAGGCTTGCAGCAGCGCCGGCGACAGTTCGGTCAGCCGCTCGCGCGCCTCCGCCGACCGGGTGACGCGGTAGCGGCCGAAGTGCCAGCCGCGGATAACCCGGCAGATGTCGCTCGGCCGCTGGAAGCCGAGCCGCCGCAGGGTCTGCAAGGTATCGGGATCGTCGACGTCGCCGGTAAAGACCAGATTGCCGATGCCGGCCGAAAGCTCCGGCGCGGTCTCGAACAGCGCTGCATAGTGGCGCTCGACCTGATGCAGCGCCGCGCGGAACGTTTCGGCAAAGCCTGCCGCATCGGCAAAGCCCAGCATGCGGGCGACGCGTTCCAGCCCCTCTTCGTCCTCCGGCAGAATATGCGTCTGCTGGTCGGCAACCATCTGGATGGCATGTTCGACGCGGCGCAGGAACCAGTATTGCCTGGTGAGTGCATCGCGCGCGTCGGCGGTGATCCAGCCGCGCGCGGCGAGTTCGCCGAGCATCGGCACGGTCTCGCGGCCGCGCAGTTCGGGAAAGCGGCCGCCGGCGATAAGCTGCTGGGTCTGGACGAAGAACTCGATCTCGCGGATGCCGCCGCGGCCGAGCTTGACGTTGTGCCCTTTGACCGCGACCTCGCCATGGCCCTTGTGGGCGTGGATCTGGCGCTTGATCGAATGGACGTCGGCAATCGCCGCATAGTCCATGTATTTGCGCCAGATATAGGGCTGCAGTTCCTTCAGGAACGCGGCGCCGGCGGCAACATCGCCGGCCACCGGGCGAGCCTTGATCATGGCGGCGCGCTCCCAGTTCTGGCCGCGCGCCTCATAGTAGCGCAGCGCCGCCTCGACCGGGATCGCCAGCGGTGTCGAGCCGGGGTCAGGACGAAGCCTGAGATCGGTGCGGAAGACGTAACCATGCTCGGTGCGGTCCTGGAGGATACGGACCAGCCGACGGGTCAGGCGCGAAAACAGCTCTGTGGCATCGAGCGGATCGACGACGGCAGGCGCATCGGGGTCGAAGAAGACGACGAGGTCGATGTCGGAGGAGAAGTTCAGCTCATGCGCGCCGAGCTTGCCCATGCCGAGCAGAATCCAGCCCGAGCGTCGCGCCGGATTTTTGGGATCCGGCAATCGGAGCTTGCCCTGCTCATGCGCGTCGCGGAGCAGGAAATCGACGGCCGCACGCGTGCAGGCATCGGCAAGGTCGCTCAGTCGCCGCACTGTCAACGAGGTCTCGGCCTCGCCGGCCAGATCGGCCAAGGCGATCAGGAAATGCGCCTCCGCCTTGCATTGGCGCAGCTCCATCATCAGGCTGCTTTCGGAGACGGCCTCTGCGCGTGCTGCCTTGTCGACCGCGGCGCCGATCGATGACAGCCGCGCCTCGACCCTCCCGTCGAAAAGCGCATCGAGTATCCGCGGCCGGCGGCGCGCGGTATCGCGCAGGAACGGCGACAGGTCGAACACGGCGGCGAGGAAATCCTGGACGAGCCCCTTGCCGGCGAGAAATTTCGCCAGTCGCGGCAGTTCCTTTTGCCGCGCGGCGTCGGCGATCTCCGACAGTTTCTGCCTGGCGCGGCTTGCATCCAGCGGAACGAGCTCTACCGCCGGCTTCAACAGCCAGTCCGTTTCCAGGCGTCGCACTGCCATCCTCGCAACCATCAGCGATCCTCCCGCCCGGGAAAACTCATGACGACCGACAATCCGGGATTGCCGGGCAGAAGCTCAAGCCGTCCATTGTGGAATGTCATGATCGCCTTGGCGAGACTCAAGCCAAGGCCGGAACCCGGCTGCGAGCGGCTCTTTTCCAGCCGCACGAAACGCTCGGTCACCCTAGCGCGGTCGACATCGTCGGGAATGCCCTGGCCGTTGTCGGAGACGGCGAGTCTGATCTCGCTACCGACACGCTCCAGCGTCACGCGAACCGTAGGCCTGGAGGTCGAGTCGGTCGAATATTTGATCGCATTGTCGACGATGTTGGACAGTGCTTGGCCGATCAGCTCGCGATTGCCGTCGACGACGAAAGAACCTTGCACCGAAGTTTCGAGCGTCACGCCCGCCTCCTCCGCTACCGGCTCGTAGAGTTCGACGACGTCGTGCACGGCAGCGGCCAGATCGACCCTGGTGGTGCTTTCCGAGGAATAGCCGGCCTCCAGCCGCGAAATCATCAGGATAGCGTTGAAGGTCTTTATCAGCTGATCGGATTCGGCGATCGTTCCTTCCAGCGCCTGCCGGTAGTCACTGGTGTTGTGCTTGCCGGAAAGCGTCGCCTCGGCGCGATTGCGCAGCCTGGTCAGCGGCGTCTTCAGGTCGTGGGCGATGTTGTCGGAGACCTGCTTCAGGCCCTCGTTCAGCGTGGCGATCCTGGCCAGCATGGAATTGAGGTTTTCCGACAGCCGGTCGAACTCGTCGCCTGCGCCGGTGACCGGCAGCCGGCCGGAAAGATCGCCGCCCATGATGCGGCGGCTCGCCTCCGACACGCTGTCGATGCGTTTCAGCGCCGCGCGCCCGACGAAGAACCAGATCAGCAGCCCGCCGACGCCCATCATGCCGAGCGCCAGCATCAAGGCGCGGCGAATGACGGCGCGGAAGCGCTCCGGCTCGCCGAGGTCGCGGCCGACCAGCATGATCATCTGGTTGGGCAGCCGCAGCACCAGGGCAACGGCGTTGTGGCCTTTTTCGCCTTCGGCCTGGACTTCGCTCTGGGCGGGCTCGTTCGGGTCGGAGACCGGGTTGCGCTGCCGCTCGAGTTCGCCCTCACCGAAGCGGCGGTAGGAGAACGGTTCGGTGGTCCAGCCCTCGGCCTCGATCACGCCCGGCTCCAAGCTCTGCACGTTGCCGGTCAGGATCTGGCCGTTGGCATCGGCGATCAGATAGAGATTGGCGCCGGGCTGGCGGGAGCGCTGCTCGACGACGCGGACCAGCAGTGGGAGGCCGCCGCGCTGATAGGCGCGGGCAAGGCCGAGCACCTCGTCGTTGATCGTCTCCTGCGTCTGGGCGGTCAGCATGCGCACCGAGAGCGAGGTCATGTACAAGACCAGCAATACCGCACACAGCGCAAAAAGCAGAAGATAAAGCGCCGAAAGCCGCGCTGCCGTCGTCTTCATGATGGCCGGCACGGAAAGAGCCATGGGGTTCTAGCCGCTTTTCAGCATGTAGCCGGCGCCGCGAACCGTGTGCAGGATCGGCTTGTCGAAGCCCTTCTCGATCTTGCCCCGCAGCCGCGAGATATGAACGTCGATGACGTTGGTCTGCGGATCGAAATGGTAGTCCCAGACGTTCTCGAGCAGCATGGTGCGCGTCACCACCTGGCCGGCATGGCGCATCAGATATTCGAGCAGGCGGAACTCGCGCGGCTGCAGCGTTATCTCGCGCCCGGCGCGGCGCACCGAATGCGACAGCCGGTCGAGTTCGAGATCACCGACCCGGTAGACGGTTTCGGCTTCCCTGGCGCTGGCGCGGCGGTTCAGCACCTCCACGCGGGCGAGCAGTTCGGAAAAGGCGTAGGGTTTGGTCAGATAGTCGTCGCCACCGGCGCGCAGACCGGTGACCCGGTCGTCGACTTCGCCGAGCGCCGACAGGATGAGCACTGGCGTCGTGTTGCCTCTGGACCTGAGCCCGGCAATGACGGACAGGCCGTCGCGGCGCGGCATCATGCGGTCAACGACCATGACGTCATAGTCGCCGGAATCAGCGAGCGCGAAGCCGGTTTCGCCGTCGCCGGCGACATGGGCGGTATGGCCGGCCTCGGCGAACGCCTTCTGCAGGTAGTCGGCTGCCTCGCGATCGTCTTCTATGACGAGAATCTTCATAGAACCGTTATACGCGATTTCACTGGAAGATTGAGTGGCCGGCATACGCATCGTGGCCTTCTCCATGGCGTATCGCGAACAAAGTGATTCAGGGATACGCGGTAAGTCTTTGTTTTAGCATGTCGTAGCCTAAAACCGCTTCACGCTTTGAGCGACATGTTCGAGCGGCAGCGGGCGATGGGAAGCCCGCTGCCGCTGGGGCGGAACACGATGACTGACTAACGTATTCAGGCCCCGTGCTTTCCCGTGCGGCGGCTCGGGGGTGTTGAAAACCGCCGCACCGGAAAAGTCAGCCCTTGGCGACAGGCAGTGCGACGAAGCGGTTGCTGTCGTCGCGGGTGATCTGCATCAACACCGCCTTGCGGCCGGACTTCACCGCGTCGGCCATCGCCTTGTCGACGTCGGCGGTGCCGCTCACTTCCGTCGAATTGACGGAGGTGATGACGTCGCCGGGCTGGATGCCGCGATCGGCGGCATCGCTGTCGGGGTCGACGTCGGTCACCACAAGTCCCTTGCCATTTTCGGACTTGGTAACGGTCAGGCCGAGATCGGCGAGCGTGTCGGTCTTCGGTGCCGGAGCAGGCTGCTGGTCGACCGAGGCCTGCTTGTCGCTCGACGGCAGCTTGCCAAGGTCGACCTTGACCGCCTCGCTCTTGCCGTTGCGCCACACCGTGACATCGACCGATTTGCCGGGCGGGTAAGCGCCAATCAGTCGGGCGAGTTCCTTCGGTGAAGCAACGTCCTTGCCGTCCACCTGGGTGATCACGTCACCGGCGGTGATGCCGGCCTTCTTGCCGGGACCGCTGTCCTGCGCGCTGGCAACGAGCGCGCCCTTGCCGGACCCAAGGCCAAGCGACTCGGCGATTTCGGGCGTGACCGGCTGGATTTCGACGCCGAGCCAGCCGCGCTGGACGGTACCGTTCCTCATCAGATCCTGCACGACCTGCTTGGCGGTCGAAGCGGGAATATCGAAGGCAATGCCGACGCTGCCGCCCGACGGCGAGAAGATCGCGGTGTTGATGCCGACAACCTGTCCGTTGAGGTTGAAGGTCGGGCCGCCCGAATTGCCGCGGTTCACCGAGGCGTCGATCTGGATGAAGTCGTCATAGGGACCGGCGCCGATATCGCGGCCGCGGGCCGAAACGATGCCGGCGGTAACCGTGCCGCCGAGGCCGAACGGATTGCCGACAGCCACCACCCAGTCGCCGACGCGAACCTTGGAATCATCGGCGAAGTCGACATAGGTGAACCTGTTACCGTCATCGACCTTGAGCACGGCAAGATCGGTGCGCGGATCGGTGCCGATCAGCTTGGCGTCGAGTTCCTTGCCGTCATTGGTCACCACGGTGAAGGCGGTGCCCTCCTCGACGACATGGTTGTTGGTGACGAGATAGCCGTCATCGGAGATGAAGAAACCCGACCCTTGCGCCACCGGCCGCGGCTGGTCGTTGTTGCGGTCACGATGTCCAAAACGGCGCATTCCGTTCGGGCCCTGATCGCCAAAGCCGCGGAATTCGCGGAAGAAACGCCGCAGCTGCGGGTTATCGGGAAGATTGCCTAAGCCGTCCTCGTCGTCCATCTGGTCGGAACCGTCATCCGCCGTCGGCTGGATCTTGGCCTTGACGCGCACGCTGACAACCGCCGGCGAAACGCGCTCGACCACATCGGCGAAGCTTGGGACCTGCGGTGCCTCGACACGTACGGCGTCGGCCAGCACCGGGGCTGTCCCGGTGGCAACGGCGCCGAAGCCGATCGCGCCGGCAATGGCCAGGGATGCGGCTGCGGCCAGCAGGCGTTTGCGAGTGCGAAGAGATGAATTGGGGGCAACATTCATGGTTCTCGTATCCTCTTTTCAAGGGACGCCCCTTGCTTGGCATCCTCGACAAAGGAAATAGAGAGCCGCACATTACGGCGCCATTTCCGGTACATGAAACTTTCGTAATGTATCGATCAATCGCGGCGGAGTATCGCGTCCAACGCCGCCTGCTCGTCCGCGGTCAGGGCATTTGTCGCCGTCGAGCGGCGCGAGCGGGCGGCCAGCAGGATGCACGTCCCACCAACGAGCAGCAGAAGAACTGGCGTTCCCCAGAGCAAGACATTGCGCAGATTGAAGCGTGGCTTCAGCAGCACGAACTCGCCGTAGCGCGAAACGACGTAGTCCATCACCTGCTGATCGGTATCGCCGGCGACCAGACGCTGGCGCACAAGGATGCGCAGGTCACGGGCAAGATCGGCATCGGACTCGTCGATCGACTGGTTCTGGCAGACCATGCAGCGCAGGCCTTCCGACAAAGCGCGCGCCCTCGCCTCGAGTGCCGGGTCGGCGAGCACCTCGTCGGGCTTGACCGCCTGCGCGGCGCCGGCGAACAACAGCGCCAGCAGCAGGACCAGCGAGGCCAGCGTGCTCCTTCTCATTGCGGGCTCGCCGATGGCATGGCGCCTGCAGGCTTGCGGCGCGACGGTGCGCCGACGCGCAGGCGACGGTCGAGCAGCGACATCGCCGCGCCCGCCATCATCACCAGTCCGCCGCCCCAGATCAGCGTCACCAGCGGTTTCCACCACAGACGAACGACCACAGAGCCATCGCTGCCCTCGTCGCCAAGCGAAAGATAGAGCTGGCTGAAGCCGATCGTCCTGATGCCGGATTCGGTTGTGGTCATCTGGCGAACCGGATATGAGCGCTTGGCCGAGGTGATCTCGCCTGCGACGCTGCCGTCGGCGCCAAGCAGGGCGAAGCGGCCGCGATCCTCACTGTAGTTAGGCCCCTGGACCGGGTAGAGCCCCTCGAAGCGCAGCTTGTGGCCGGACAGTTCGACGGTCTCGCCGGCATGCATCGACAGGATTTTTTCGGTGCCGAAGCAAAGCGTGCCGACAATGCCGAGCGTCGTCAGCCCGAGGCCGAGATGCGCAAGCGCTGTGCCGAAGACCGAGCGCGGCAGGCCGGCGAAGCGCCTGAGCATGGTGGCGAGCGCGACGGTGCCGAAGCCGGATTTGACGCCGAGATCGGTGAGCGCACCGCAGATTAGCCAGAAGGCAAGGCCGACACCGAGCGCTGCGAATACCGATGCGCCATCGATGAACAAGGCTGTCACTAGTACGGCGAGCAGCGCCGCCGCGAAAGCCGCCATCAGGCGCTGGGCGACCGCGAAAATGTCGCCGCGCTTCCAGGCGAGCAGCGGCCCGAACGGCACGACGACCAAGAGCGGCACCATCAGCGGGCCGAATGTCAGGTTGAAGAACGGCGCGCCGACCGAAATCTTGTCGGCCGAAAGCGCCTCGACGGCGAGCGGGTAGAGCGTGCCGACCAGCACGGTGGCGGTGGCGGTGGTCAGGAACAGATTGTTCAGGACCAGCGCGCCTTCGCGCGAGATCGGGTGAAACAGGCCGCCGGCCGTCAGCCGGGAGGCGCGCAAGGCAAACAGCGCCAGCGAGCCGCCGATGAACAGCGTCAGGATGCAGAGGATGAAAACGCCACGCGTCGGATCGGTGGCGAATGCGTGCACCGAGGTCAGCACGCCGGAACGCACCAGGAAGGTGCCGAGCAGCGACAGTGAGAAGGTCAGGATCGCCAGAAGCAGCGTCCAGATCTTCAGCGCCGAGCGCTTTTCCATGACGATGGCCGAATGCAGCAGCGCCGTGCCCGCCAGCCACGGCATGAAGGATGCGTTCTCGACCGGATCCCAGAACCAGAAGCCGCCCCAGCCGAGCTCGTAATAGGCCCAATAGGAGCCCATGGCGATGCCGCCGGTGAGGAACATCCAGGCAACCAATGTCCACGGCCTTACCCAGCGCGCCCACGAAGCGTCGATGCGGCCCTCGATGAGGGCAGCGACAGAGAAGGAAAAGCAGATCGAGAAACCGACATAGCCGAGATAGAGCAGCGGCGGATGGATGGCGAGGCCGAGGTCCTGCAGGATCGGGTTGAGATCGCGGCCCTCGATGGGCGCCGGATTGAGCCTGACGAACGGGTTCGACGTCGTCAGGATGAACAGGAAGAACGTGGCGCCGATCGCTCCCTGCACGGCAAGCACATTGGCCCGGAGCGTCGCCGGAAGATTGCCGCCGAAAACGGCGACAAGCGCGCCGAAGAAGGTCAGGATCAGCACCCAGAGCAGCATCGAACCTTCGTGATTGCCCCAGGTTCCGGTGATCTTGTAGATCAGCGGCTGCAGCGAATGCGAGTTCTCCCAGACGCTCTCAACCGAAAAATCGGACCCTGCATAGGCGGTCGCCAGCGCTACGAAGGACAGCGCCGTCAAGGCAAAGCCGGTCAGCGCGGCGGGTGCGCCGACGGCCATCATCTTGTGGTTGCCGGTGCGCGCGCCGAACACCGGCACCACCGTCTGCACCAGGGCCAGCGCAAACGCCAGGACCAGGGCGAAATGTCCGGTTTCAACCACTGTCGCCGCACCCGCTAGATCTTGCCGCAGGTTCTTGCCGCAAAACCGTGGAACACTTTTGCGGAACCTGCTCAGTCACTCTTGCTCTCCTGCCACACGCCCTTGGCCTTGAGGCCGTCGGCCACTTCCTTGGGCATATAGGTCTCGTCATGCTTGGCGAGCACGCTGTCGGCGACAAAGATGCCGTCAGGGCCAAACGAGCCTTCGGTGATCACGCCCTGCCCTTCCCGGAAAAGGTCGGGAAGAATGCCGGTATAGGTAACCTTGACGTCCTTCTGGTTGTCGGTCACCGAAAAGGCGACGGTGGCGCCTTGGCTACGCTCTACTGTGCCTTTTTCGACGAGGCCGCCGAGCCTGATGCGCTGGCCCGGCTGAAGGCTGGCGGTGGCCAGATCAGCCGGCATGTAGAAATAGGAGGCCTTCTGGCCGAGCGCATAGAAGGTCAGCCCGGTTGCAACACCGAGAAACGCCAGCCCTGCGGCGATCACCGACAGTCGTTTGTGCTTGCGCGTCATCGTCTACTCCGTCGCCGTCACGCCGAGCGAGGCGGCAAAGGCGGTGAATTTCCTGGCCTGGTCGCTATCGGCGCCAAAGACAGCAATACCGCGATTGAGCGCGTCACGTGCCTGATCTGTCTTGCCCAGCACGACATAAGAACGAACGAGTTGCATCCACCCTTCCTCGTCGCGCGGATTTTGCCGAAGCTTTTCGTCGAGGCCGGCAACCATAGTGCTGATCATGGCTTGCCGGTCCTGCGGCGACATCGAGGAAGCAGCATCGATATCCTCGGCGCTCGGCCCTTTCGCAGGCCCCTCCGAAGCGACGCTGCGGGCGGCGGATTCGGCCAGCGCCTGCTCGACGGCGCCGCGCCACGGCGAGCCCTGCGGCAAGGCGGCCAGCATCTTTTGCCAGGCCGCCGTGGCTTCAGCTATGCGGCCCTCCTGTGCCATGCCCATCGCGAGATAGAACGCGGCCTTCGGATTGGCCGGATCGAGCTTCAACGCCGCCTCGAACGCCGCCTGCGCTTCGGCTGAGACAATGCCGCCGGCCGCATTGGCGATCGCCTCGCCAAGACCCGCCTGACGGGCGGCGCTGTCGCCGTCGAGGCGGACGGCGTTGCGATAGGCGGTCACCGCATCGGCGTATCGCTGCATGCGCAGATAGACCGGCGCCAGAACGTCCCAGCCACGGCCATCGGATGGGTTGGCCGCCAGGTGCGCCTCGGCGCGGGCTATCAGCTCGTCGACCGAGCTGTCGGCGGGGTTCTTGGCCAGGCGTTCGCTGAGTGGCTGCGATGGCAGGTCGGGTGAGCCGAGATGGCCATAGAGGCCCCAGCTGACCAGTGGAACCACCAGCACGGCAGCCGTCGCCACCAGTCTTGTCGACCGCGACGGCTGCGTCGCCGTCTCGCCGGCTTGGCCGGCATTGCTCAGGCGAAGGATGCGGCGGGCGATTTCGGCGCGAGCCTCTTCGGCCTCCATCGGCTGGATCAGGCCACGCGCCATATCGCGGTCAAGCTCGGCCAGCTGGTCGCGATAGACTTCGAGGTCGTGATCGCCGGCAGCGGACGCGTTCTTCGATCCACCGGCCAACGGCAGCAGCACCGCCAGGCTTGCGCCCAGCGTCAGGATTGCGGCTATGACCCAGAACAGCATGGCTCTTCCAATAGAACGAGACCCCTGCCCTGCCAACACAAGCGTGCTGCGACGCTTTGGCGGGGCCGAACGCGACGTGCTTTGGTGCCGATCGGGATCGGCGCACCAACGGCCGGACCAGCTACGTCAGCGGCGTCCAGCTGCCGTCGGCATTGCGGCAGGCGGTTCCGCGCGCGGTGGCGCCGGCGGTGCCGGTAAACACCGTATGGGTGTATTGCCGGCAGTCCTGCGATCCGACGCGATAGGGCTGGGCGGCAACCACTTCGCCGCGATGGGCCGAACTGTCGCTCTTCCAAGCCACTTTCTGGCCGCTCGCCGTGTATTCAAGCGCCTTGTATTCCGCCTCGAGCGCGCTGCGTTTCTCGGTCTCGCTCAGGCCGGCGCCGATAGAGCCGCCGACGAGGCCGCCGCCCATGGCGGAGATGATCGTCGTCGCCACCTTGGCGCCGCTGGGGGGCGTGGCGGCCGGCGTTACCGTAACGGCCGGGCCCTTGCTGAGCGTCGTGCAGCCGGAGATGGCGAGCAAGGCGGAAACGAGCGCGACGCGAATCTTCATGCCAATACCGGCTTTCTTGAGCTGGACCGCCGCGCTGTCATCAGGCTGGCGCGGCCATAATGTCGATGTTTGTCGGAAATTTGGCCGCAGCCGGCCACCTGGAAAAGCATTACTGAAGGCTCCGCAATCGAACCATCGCCTTCAATCCACCCATGACGGATCGTTCCAGCGCCAGAGAGCCTCCATACTCGTTGACAAGGTCGGCGACAATGGCAAGTCCGAGCCCGCTGCCCGGTTTTGTCTCGTCGAGACGCCGGCCGCGCTGCAATACCTCGCGCGCCTTGTCGTCGGGAATGCCGGGGCCGTCATCCTCGATGGCTATCTCGAACAGGTTGGCTGAGCCTTCCGTGCCAGCGACGAGCTTGACCGAAACGGCGACCGCGCTCCTTGCCCATTTCATCGCATTGTCGAGCAGATTGCCGAGCAACTCCTCCAGGTCCTCGCGTTCGCCGGCAAAGACGATGTCGGTGGCCGGCAATGACAGCGACAGCGCCGTCTGCGGGTTGAGCTTCTGCAGCACGCGCACCATGCGCTGGACCAGCGGTGTCACCGGCGTCCGGTAGACGACGCTGTCCCGCTGCGCGGCGACGCGGGCACGTTGCAGATAATGGTCCACTTGCTTCTGCATGGAAGCAGCCTGCTCGGCGATCAGCTGCCCCTTGGCGCCACCCAGCGCCCGCGCCTCGTTGAGCAGCACGGCAAGCGGCGTCTTCAGCGAGTGCGCCAGGTTGCCGACCTGCGTGCGCGACCGCTCGACGATACGCCTGTTGTTCTCGATCAGCGCATTGGTCTCGTTGGCGAGCGGCTCGATCTCGGCCGGGAAACGGCCGTCGAGGCGTTGCGCGGTTCCTTCGCGCACCATCGCAAGCGCATTCCTGACCCGGCGCAGCGGCTGCAAGCCGAGCAGGATCGCAATCGCGTTGATGGCGATCATGCCGACGCCGAACAGCGACAGATAGGTCAACAGGCGCCGCTGGAAGGTAGCGATTTCCTGCTCCAGCTCGGTCTGGTTGCCCATGACACGGAAGCGCGCGGCGCGGTTTTTCGCATCGAGGACGAACTCGCTCTCGAACACCTCCAACTGCTCGCCTTCGATGCCATCCGCTGAATAGCTGCGCTGGAAGCTGGCATTGAAGGGCACCTCGGCAACGCTTGGCGACGGGATCGCCTTGGTCATCGACGACGAATGGAGATCGCCGTGCACGCCTTCCGAGGCGGGCTCGACCGACCAGTACCAGCCGGAATTCGGCTCCGAGAACCTCAAATCACCAAGGTCGGGGGCGCCGGTCAATTGGCCGCTTTCGGAAACGCCGACCGAGCCGATCAGGTTGAACAGATGCGCCGAAAGCAGGCTGTCGAAACCGCGCTCGCTGGCCTGGCGATAAAGCGTGGTGATCAAGGTGAAGATGACGACCAGAGTGAGGATCGCCCAGACCGTGGAAAAAGCGATGACGCGAAACGCCAGCGAACGCGGCCATGACCGCAGCGACGGCGTGTTCGAGACGGCGGGTCTTGTAGGAAGCGGTTCCGCGTTACGCCTCCGGCTTACGCATGCGGTAGCCCATGCCGCGAACAGTTTCGATCATGTCGATGCCCATCTTCTTGCGAAGCCGTCCGACAAAGACCTCGATCGTGTTGGAATCGCGGTCGAAATCCTGATCATAGAGATGCTCGACCAGCTCGGTCCGGGACACCACCTCGCCCATATGATGCATGAGGTAGGCAAGCAACCGGAATTCGTGCGAGGTCAGCTTCAGCGGCACGCCGTCGACGTCGGCCTTGGAGGCCTTGGTGTCGAGGCGCAGCGGCCCGCAGGTCAGCTCGGACGAGGCATGCCCGGCAGCGCGCCGGATCAATGCGCGCACCCTGGCCAGGATTTCCTCGATGTGAAAAGGTTTGGTGACGTAGTCGTCGGCGCCGGCGTCGATGCCGGCAACCTTGTCGCTCCAGCGGTCGCGTGCCGTCAGGATCAGCACCGGCATCTTGCGGCCGCCGCGCCGCCAGCGCTCGACCACGCTGATGCCGTCCATCTGCGGCAGGCCGATATCGAGCACCACGGCATCATAGGGCTCGGTGTCGCCGAGAAAGTGCCCTTCCTCGCCATCGAAAGCGCGGTCGACGACATAGCCGGCATCGACCAGCGCGTCGCCGATCTGCCGGTTGAGATCCTTGTCATCTTCGACGACGAGTACGCGCATGCGGAAGGCCTGTTGAAGCTGTTCAGATATAGGCCGATTCCGGCAGACTGGGAAACGGCACGGTTCAGTTCAGCGGAACGACGATCTCCGAGCGGCGGGGACGCTGCCCGTCCTTGCCCGGAACGAGCACGACGATGACGCAGACCGGCTGGCCGCCGCGTGTCGACTGCGAGGCCTTGGCCAAGGTGCCGCCATTCTGCTCGGCCACCTGCTGGCCGATCGCGTAGCAGTCGGACGCGGCGAGGACGACCGGCTGGGGCTGCTCGGGGGTGACAGCGGGGATCGCCATCGCTTGCGACGCAAGCAGGCCGGCGGCTGAGAGCGCCAGTGCCGCGGTCCGGAAGTGGGAGCGAAGGGTTTTCATGGCCAGCGTTCTAACGCGCCGGTGCTGAACGTGATATGAACGGTGAACGCTCGAATGCATGCCCGCCACACCCCTGAAGCGCGAGATTATCGGATTGCCATTTCGCCGCCCGTCTCGCGAAATCGCCAAAGTTTAACCTAGCCCTGCAATCCTTCGCCGACAACCGGCATCATCTGGCGGGCAGGACCATTTGGGAGGACGAAGCATCCGGCCCAAGGCAACCGATAGCAGCTCAGGCGAACCGAACCTGAAACAAAAAAACCCGCCAAGCTGCGGGTCGTTGGAGCCAATTAGCACCATGCCTAAATTAGTAGCATAGCTGCCGGCACAAAGCAAGAACAAAGTTGCCCGATTCGCGAAAAGTGCCCGGTGGTCAGCCGCCTTCCTCGATTACGGCGCGGAAGCGCAGCAGCCCATGATGGGCCGAAAGGTCCTCGTCGTAGCGGGCTTCGGCGAATTCGAGCTTGAGGTGGGCGCGACGATGGTCGCCAAGCGAGAGCGCCGCATCTCGCAGGCGGGCGCTGACCAGGTCCATGATGTCGGTGGTTTCCTTGCTGGCCTCGGAGTTCGACCAGACATGCAGCGTCAGCAACTGCTCGGCGTTGTTCTCCGTCCCTGTTGCCCAGTCGTAGACGCTGGTGCGGCCGACGGTCATGTGGGGAAATGCAACATTTTCCGGCGCACGGTCGAACAATCGTGCGTCGCCCAGTGCCGCCGATAAATCGGGATCGTCGTTCACTGCCTCGAATATGGCCTTCTGCAATTCGACGGCCGGGGCGGTCATTGTCTTTGCCCTCGCCCGTCGCGTCGACCTCCCGGCTGCGTAGCTGCGTTGCATGACGGCATCCCGGCAAAAGCGCGAATCAGCGCGTCTCATACGGATTATGAACCTTCATGACCTCGGGAATAAGCCCTGCTCCTGGAATGCGCGACGCCGCAGCCGTCCGCGTCACGGACCCGTGACCGGCTGAACGGTCGCGACGTCAAACGGCGAGCGAAGTCGGACGCCCTGAGAAAGCGTCTTGTGGACGGATCGCGACTAGCGAAAATCCGCCGCAGTCAGCACATATATGCTCCTGCGGGTGCGGGCATAGGCATTCCTGGCGACATCGTGGATCGAGTTGGAAGCCGTGTCGAAGGCTGCCAGGTAGGTAGCTTCTGAGGCCGCCGTTCCCGGCTGCATCTTGGAGATGGCATCGGTAGCGACAGAGAAGGAAATCTGGAACATGCCGTCATGGCCGACGAAGCGGATGCGTTTGCTTGCCTCGTCGTAGCTGCGGCTGGGATTGGGAAATGTCAGGCTCATGATTTCGCCTCCATCGATGCGGATACGGCCTTCTTGACTGCCCGTGCCCGCTTCTTCTTTGCGGCGACCGGATTCAGAGCTTCCGCCGCGCGGTCCGCCTCTTCCTTGGCCAGTCGCAATTCCCTCAGCCTTGCCGTTTTGATGCTCCTAGCCTTCGCCTCCGAGAGATATTCGGCAGTTGCTTTGTTCCGTTCCGCCGTCTTCTTCTGGTTTTCCATGAAGCGAGCCTGAGCTTTTTCCATGATGTTCTGATTGCCTTCGGCCATCGGTAAAATCTCCCTTGCAGCGAAAGTCATGGCTGTGAACTTCATCGTAAATAGGTGTTCAAAGACAGAAATTCAATTTCAATAATATTCGGCAAGTCCCGAACACAGGGGGATGGCCAGGCAAGATAATAAATTCAATATTTGATGTGCCCTATGAATATTTTTTGGCACTCCTATCAATCGAGTGCCAAGGCGCCTATAGAGAGGGGCGGCCGCCTAAGCCGGCCCCAGAAAGAGTCCCCATGAAATTCCGGCCACTCCACGATCGCGTCGTCATTCGGCGCGCCGAAAGCGACACCAAATCCAAGGGCGGCATCATCATCCCCGACAATGCCAAGGAAAAACCGCAGGAAGGCGAAGTGATCGCCGTCGGGCCGGGTGCGCGGGACGAAAGCGGCGCGTTGATCCCGCTCGACGTCAAGGCCGGCGACCTCATCCTGTTCGGCAAATGGTCCGGCACCGAGGTCAAGATAGACGGCGAGGACCTTCTGATCATGAAGGAGGCCGACATCATGGGCATCATCGACAAAAGCGAGATGGGCACCGTCGATAAGACCGTGGCTGCCAAGAAGGCCGCCTGATTGGAAGGCCGCGCGCGCTCCCGGGCGCGCAAGGACGCTCCGAGCTTTGATTCAGGCGCTGCAAGCGCCGTGCCACGACAACCGAACTGGAAAAGATCATGTCTGCCAAGGAAATCAAATTCTCCACCGACGCGCGTGACCGCATGCTGCGCGGCGTCGAAATCCTCAACAACGCCGTCAAGGTGACGCTCGGCCCCAAAGGCCGCAACGTCATCATCGACAAGGCCTACGGCGCGCCGCGCATCACCAAGGACGGGGTGGCCGTGGCAAAGGAAATCGAGCTTTCCGACAAGTTCGAAAACATGGGCGCACAGATGGTGCGCGAAGTGGCCTCGAAAACCAACGACCTCGCCGGCGACGGCACCACCACCGCCACGGTGCTTGCCGCTTCCATCCTGCGCGAGGGCGCCAAATTCGTTGCCGCCGGCATGAACCCGATGGACCTCAAGCGCGGCATCGACTTTGCCGTCAGCGCCGTCGTCCAGGAAATCCAGGCGCGCGCCAAGAAGGTCAAGTCCTCAGGCGAGATCGCGCAGGTCGGCACCATTGCCGCCAATGGCGACACCAGCGTCGGCGCCATGATCGCCAAGGCCATGGACAAGGTCGGCAATGACGGCGTCATCACCGTCGAGGAGGCCAAGACCGCCGAAACCGAACTAGACGTCGTCGAAGGCATGCAGTTCGACCGCGGCTATCTCTCGCCCTATTTCGTCACCAATGCCGAGAAGATGCGCGCCGAGCTGGAAGACCCTTACGTCCTCATCCACGAAAAGAAGCTCGGAAATCTGCAGGCACTGCTGCCCATCCTCGAAGCCGTGGTGCAAAGCGGCAGGCCGCTGTTGATCATCTCCGAGGACGTCGAGGGCGAAGCGCTGGCAACGCTGGTCGTCAACAAGCTGCGCGGCGGCCTCAAGGTCGCGGCCGTCAAGGCGCCTGGCTTCGGTGACCGCCGCAAGGCGATGCTGGAAGACATCGCCGTGCTCACCGCCGGACAGATGATTTCCGAGGATCTCGGCATCAAGCTGGAGAACATCACCATAGAGATGCTCGGCCGCGCCAAGCGCGTGCTGATCGACAAGGACACCACCACGATCATCGACGGCGCCGGCGAGAAGACCACCATCCAGGCGCGCGTCCAGCAGATCAAGGGGCAGATCGAGGAAACCACGTCCGACTATGACAAGGAGAAGCTACAGGAACGTCTCGCCAAGCTGGCGGGCGGCGTTGCCGTCATCCGTGTCGGCGGCGCCACCGAATCCGAGGTCAAGGAAAAGAAGGACCGCATCGACGATGCGCTGAACGCCACGCGCGCGGCCGTTGAAGAAGGCATCGTTCCGGGCGGCGGTGTCGCGTTGCTGCGCGCCAAGGCTGTGCTGAACGGGATGACCGGAGCCAATGCCGATGTGACGGCGGGTATTTCGATCGTGTCGAGAGCGCTCGAAGCGCCGATCCGGCAGATCGCCGAAAATTCCGGCGTCGAAGGTTCGATCGTCGTCGGCAAGCTCGCCGACGGCAAGGATCACAATCAGGGCTTCGATGCCCAGAACGAGGTCTATGTCGACATGATCAAGGCCGGCATCGTCGACCCTGCGAAGGTGGTACGGACGGCGCTGCAGGACGCGGGCTCCATTGCGGCGCTTCTGATCACGGCGGAAGCCATGATCACCGACGTTCCGGCGAAGGAAGCCGCTGCTTCGCCCGGCGGCATGGGCTTTTGACCAGTCACTGCCGGAAACAAGCCTGAAAGACAGTCTCCGGGGTATCTTCCAGGCGCGCACCATCGGCAAGGAGATCGATCAATGATCGCATTCGTCCCGAAGCCAAATGCAGCGGCGAAAATCGAAGTGGCCGAGGAAAGCCGCTTCGATCGCATTCGCAGGCTTGCCGACAAGCACAGGAAAGCCAACGCCGGTATGATAGGCCGCGACCCGAAAAAGATCGCGGACAAGCGTCCCATGTGACGCTGCCAATCCTCAGCACCCACGCAAGCGCGGAACCTTCATTGCCCTTGTAGGCAGCACCAAAATGGACGAATAGTCTTGAAAGGCGCGCCGCCGTGAAATTGCCGGCATGCGGTTTCTCAGTTGGCGGCGTCGCCGCAGCCGGATCCTGGAATGGCCAGTCCTTTGGAACCACGCAAGAGAAGAGGTCCGATCGCCGCAAGGCTGCTGGCGGTGGATGCGTGGATCGATTCCTCTGTCTATGAAATCGGCTTCAGGGCGCGCCAGTTCTGGGAAGCGGCCACCATCTTCTCGCGGCGTTTCCGCGTCGGCGGCTGGCGCCGCGGCCTGATCGAACTGTTGAGTGAAGGCTTTACGCTCGGTGCCGGCGGCATCGTCGTCCTTTTGGCGCTGGCCTTGCCGGCCTTCCAGATAACCGCCGGCGACTGGCGCACGCAAGGCGACTTCGCCGTCACCTTCCTAGACCGCTACGGCAACGAGATCGGCCAGCGCGGCATTATCCAGCGCGATTCGGTGCCGGTCGACGAGATGCCCGACCATGTCATCAAGGCGGTGCTGGCCACCGAGGACCGCCGTTTCTTCGACCATTACGGTATCGACGTGCTTGGCTTGTCGCGCGCCATCTTCGAGAACGTACGGGCCAATTCCGTCGTCCAGGGCGGCTCGAGCATCACCCAGCAGCTGGCCAAGAACCTGTTCCTGACCAATGAACGGACCTTCGAGCGCAAGATCAAGGAAGCCTTCCTGTCGCTGTGGCTCGAAGCCAATCTGTCGAAGAAGGAAATCCTGCAGCTTTACCTCGACCGCGCCTATATGGGCGGCGGCACTTTCGGCATTGAGGCGGCAGCCGATTTCTATTTCGGCAAGAGCGTCAAGGACCTGAACCTTGCCGAGGCGGCGATGCTGGCCGGCCTGTTCAAGGCGCCGACCAAATACGCGCCGCACATAAACCTGCCCGCCGCCCGGGCGCGGGCCAATGTGGTACTGTCCAATCTGGTCGATTCCGGCTTCATGACCGAAGGCCAGGTGCTGCAGGCAAGATTACACCCGGCCGAAATCGTCGACCGCGGCGAGCAGAAGAGCCCCGATTATTACCTCGACTGGGCCTTCGACGAGGTCAAGAAGATCGCCGCCAAAGGCGGCCCGCACTCGCTTGTCGCTCACACCACCTTCGACGCCAACATCCAGAAGGCGGCCGAAGAATCGATGGAGTTCCACCTCCGCCAGTTCGGCAAGGAATACAACGTCACCGAGGGCGCCATCGTCGTCATCGAGACCAACGGCGCGGTCCGGGCGATCGTCGGCGGCCGCGACTACGGCGCCAGCCAGTTCAACCGCGCCACCAAGGCACTTCGCCAGACCGGCTCCTCGTTCAAGCCCTATGTCTATGCGACGGCGATGGAGCATGGCTTCACGCCGGATTCGGTGGTGTCCGGCGGACCCATCTCCTGGGGCAGCTGGTCGCCCCACAATTACAATGGCGGGTCGGCCGGCAAGGTGACGCTGATCACGGCGATGGCCAAATCGATCAACACCGTGCCGGTGCGGCTGGCCAAGGATTATCTCGGCATCAAGCCGATCAAGGCGATGGCGGAAGCCATGGGCGTCGAGTCGCCGCTGGAATCGCACAAGACCATGGTACTCGGTACATCGGGCATGACTGTGATGGACCAGGCGACGGGCTACAGCGTGTTCGCCCAGAACGGCTTTGCCGGAACCCGGCACGGCATAAGCCAACTCTTCAACCGTACCGGCGAAGTGGTCTACGACTTCGCCAAGGACGCGCAGCCGCCGCACCGGGTGCTGTCGGAGCAGGCGCTCAAATACATGAACACCATGCTGGCGGCGGTGCCGGTGATCGGCACGGCCCGGCGCGCGGCCCTTCCAAACATCGTTGTCGCCGGCAAGACCGGCACGACGCAATCCTACCGCGATGCCTGGTTCGTCGGTTTTACCGGCAACTACACAGCCGCCGTCTGGCTCGGCAACGATGACTTCACCGCGACCAACAAGATGACCGGCGGCACGCTGCCGGCAATGGTGTGGCAGCGGCTGATGCTCTATGCGCACCAGAATATAGACCTGAAACCGATCCCCGGTATCGATCATCCCTTCGTCGATGCCGAAATCGCCGCCAAGGCCGAGGAAGCGGAAAAGAAGAACGCCGAACAGGCAGCAGCCGACGCCGCCGCCGAGCGTCCGCCGGTGCTGTCCAGCCGGACCACCCGGACCCTGAAAGAACTGACCAGGCTTTTCCAGGCGGCACCCGTGCTCGACGCGCCCGCTGCACCGGAGACCCTGTCGGCGCTGTGACGGCCAATTCCGCGGGGCCGCTTGCCATAAGCCCCTGCGCCGAGATATCCCCGGCGGCAATCTTTCTGTCCCCGGCCTTCGGTTCTCCCGGCTCGTCATGCTCAAGAACGCCTTCCTGACGCTGCTTTCGCTTGCCATCGCCATCGGTGGCGGTGGCGCCAGCGTCTGGTACGCGCTGAAGCTGCAGGATGGCGTCGGCGCCATCAGGATCGGCCAATGGACCGCCTTCCCGGATATCGGCACGCCGACGGCGGATCCCTATTCCAAAGCCCGGGTGGCTCGCGAAGGCGTGCTGGCGCTTGGACAGGCGGAAGGGCTGTCCTTCATAGCCGAACGCGATTCCGGCGGCGAACAGCTCAAGCGGCAATGCACCTATAAGATTGCGGGCGGTTTTCCCACCGCCCGGTTCTGGACGCTTTATGCCGCCGACCAGTCGCTTGGGGTGGTCGAGACCGGCACGCCGAGGCCGGCTGCGCTGCAGTCCTATCAAGTGCTGCGCCAGGCCGACAATTCGGTGGTCATTTCCGTCGGCAGCCGCCCTGCGCCCGGCAACTGGCTGCTGACCAGCGGCGCCGGCAAGATGTACTTGGTGCTCACGTTCTACGATACACCGATCGCCAGCAGCACCGGTCTGTCGGACGTCACGCTGCCGCAGATCCAGAAGGTCGGCTGCAATGCGTAGCCTGCTGCATGCCGTGCTGCTCGGCCTGCTCGGCGCCGGCATCGTGCACATCGTCGTGCTGCTGCTCGTCCCCGAGTTCTCGGAACGCGACGCCTGGTCGCGATTGGCCATGGCTTCGGATCTCTACAAGATGACCAGGCTCGACGCGGAAGCCGGCGGCACGCCGGTGGTGAAATCGGTCGATCCGCTGTTTTATGCGGCGGCTTGCCGCTTCGACCTTGCCGAGGGGATGGTGCGGGTCAAGGCGCCGGGCAAGGTGCCGTTCTGGTCGATATCGGTCTATGACCGCGGCGGCCACAACATCTACTCTTTCAACGACCACAGTGCGACCGCAGGCGTGCTCGACACCGTTGTGCTGACGCCGGCCCAGATGATCGAGGTCCGCAAGGATCTTCCCGAGGAACTGCAAGGGGCCATCTTCGTCGAGGCGCCGATAGAGGAAGGCGTATTCGTCATCCGTTCGTTCGTGCCCGACGACAGCTGGAAGCCGATCGTCTCGCGCTTTCTCGAACAGAGTTCCTGCGAACTGCAGGATTTTTAAGCCGGTTCCGATGCTCAGTGATGCGGTACGGGCAATGTTCCCGAAGGTCCCGGCTTGTCGGGCCCGGCCGGCCGCGTTTCGGCCGTCAGCGGCCGCTGCTCGTAGCGCACCCCGGGAAAGATGATCACTGCCGCCGGCGCGGCTTGTTGTGCTCGATTGGTTGCCGCCGTTCGCGGCACGAAAGACAGTACCATGCCCATGGTTCGCGTATTCCTCTCGGTTGCCCCGGAGCACAACGCAACGCCTCCATAGTCGATTAAGAAGGCAGTAGGTTAACGGAGCGCTAACGGATCGCCGCTAAATTGATCTTTGTTCTTGGGAAACGCGAAACCGGTACAGCCCGGCAGAGCGCCCTCCAGATCGTGTCGAGTGTCGGGCGTATCCTTCGTGTCAGCTTCGGATTTCAGGCAAATCGCAGCAGGAGCTGAATCGGGAAAGGCCGAAAGGCTGTTTCGCGCCGCGGTATCGGCATTCTGTTCGCTCACCCGCCCTTCGCGCCGGGAGATCGCGCAGCTCGAAGACCTGACGCTGCCGCTTTTCGAGAATGTCTCGGTCGAATCGCGCCGCTACGTCGCGGCTGCCCTTTCCGAATGCGAATATGCACCCGCCGCGCTGGTGCGGCGGCTTTGCCAGGAGCGGGTCGACATCGCCGCTCCACTACTCATCCGCTCGCGTGCCCTCAGCGACATCGACCTGATCGCGCTGATTGGGCGTCACGGCCTGCCGCATGCCCGTGCCATTGCCCGCCGCAAGGATCTCAACCAAACCATCGCCGATCTCATCAAAGTGCTTGAAAGGCCGACGCTGGTGCGGTCGCAGCAGCAGCCGGAAGCAACTGCCATTGCCCCGTCCGAAAACGCGGAAATGGTCGCGAGCGACGCAAACAGACAAGAGGCGGCCGACGCCGCCGAAACCGTACGCCGCCGGTTGCGATCCATGATGCGCGCCGAGCGCGGCACCGCCATCAGACCGTTCGTCGAGCCACAAACCTACGTCAAGCTGCGCGAAACCGCGCTGACCGGCAATGCGGCATTCTTTCAGACAGCGCTCGCCGATGCGCTCGAAGTCGATTTTTCAACGGCGCGGACGCTCACCGCGAGCCAAAATTACACACCGCTACTTTTCGCCTTGCGCGCGCTCGACCTTGGCGAAGACAAGGCGTTCCTGATCACGGCTGCCATCTATCCGACCGAGTTTCCGCACCCGCAGGCGATCCGCATCTTCCTCGACCGCTACCGCCTGCTGCATCGCGACGCTGCGTTGGACAGGCTCCGCGGCTGGAAGGCCGACACCGTGTCGAAAATCGTTCGCAAGCCCGGGCGCGTCGCGGCAAATGCCGACCTGCGCAAGCCGAACAGCGCCGATATAACCGCCACCCCAAAGGCGCTTCGCATCTGAAGGCTTGCCGTTACGACGCCTTGACCGAGATAAGCTCCTCGACGGGAACGGCGCCCGCCTCGATCTCGATCACCCAGATATCCGGATCGAATTTCTTCTCGCGCTCCAGCCGCGCGTCGAAAATGGCGACATCGTCGCCTTCGCCAAGCAGACTGAAAAAACGGTCGTCCGGCCTGGCCGAATCGTAGCTCGTCTGCGGCGCCGGCCCGAACAGCGCCATCTCTCCTAGCCGGCCACGCGCCAACACGAAAACCGCGCCGGCTTCCGTGGCGCCGCGCTTGACCACGGCGGCAAAGCCGCCGGCGCTAAAAACCCGGCGCAACAGGGCCGACACCCACAGATCGGTGGTTACCCGCATGGCGGGACCCTGTACGATTTCGGGTTTGTGGTGTCGAGATTCTCACTTATTCGCGAGCAACGGTTGGCCATCAAAGCAAGTCCCGGAATGCGACGATTTACCTACAAAGTCTAACAAAACTTGTTGGCCTCTGTGAAAAATGCTATAGTGCCCGGTATGAAAGCCCAGCCCATGCGCACTCTTACTGTGTCGCTTACCCCCAAGCAGGCCGCCCGTCTACAAGACGCCGTGAACAGCGGAGACTATGCTTCCAACAGTGAAATCGTCAGGGAAGCACTACGTCTATGGGAGCAGCGCGAGGAATTCCGCACTCTTGAACTGGAACGCCTCAAAAGGGCCTATGACGAAGGGATGGCAAGTGGCGAAGGTCAACACGTAAATCGTACGGCTTTCTTACGCGCTCTGAAGGCCGAACGCGCAGTCCGTGGCTGAATACCGGCTCACCCCGCGAGCTTCTCAGGATTTGCGAGATATTTGGCATCACATTGCCGTCGATAACGAGAAGGCGGCTGACAAGCTGATCGGACGCATTTTCGACAGGCTGGAATTGGCTTGCGAGCACGCCAAAATGGGCGCAGCTCGACCGGAATTGAGCGCCACCGCCCGCATTCTGGTCGAGGGGCGCTACATCGTGATTTACGAGCCCATGCCCTACGGCGTGTTAGCCGTGGCGATAGTCCATGGAATGCGTGACCCGGAGCAATGGCTTAAATAGGCCGGGAGACTAGGTTTCGGCCCTCAGTTGGTCAGGCCGATCTCGCGCATCTTGACGTAGACGATCTCGTCGGGCTCGCCGGTCTCCGGCAAGCCGAACAGCGCCTGGAATTCCTTGATCGCGGCCTTGGTGCGCGCGCCGACGACGCCATCCAATTGCATGTCCTCATTGCCGAACGCTTTCAGTCCGGCCTGGATCTTGACGATGCGGGGATCCGGCGTTTGCGCCGCTGCATTTGCTGGTGCGGATACCGGAATGGCGGCCGGAGCAGCGGCCGTTTCGACCGGCCGCGGCACGGGATGCGGAACCACGGCCGCGGTCTTTGGCGTGGCGCCCAGTTGATCCAGCAGGACGCCGTCGATCTCGCCGGAGGCATTCAATCCGACTTTCTGCTGATAGGCCTGGATGGCCTTGCGCGTATTCGGTCCGGGAATCCCGTCGACGGTGCCGGAATAGAAATCGAGATCCTTCAAGATGCCCTGGACCTGCTCGACGACCGGGTCGCTCTTGATCGGCGTAGCGGCCGGACGCACGATATTGATGGTGGTTTCGGGCTCATCGCTATCCGCCCGCGGAAAGCGTTCGATGCTTCTGGTAGCGAAAAACGCGCCGGCATGCGGAAAGGGCTGGTACCAAAGCGCGTTCGCCGAGACGTAGAACAGCGTCACCAGGAACGCGGTGGAGCCGCCGACCACAACAGGATTGCGCGAGATCAGGCTGCCCAGCGCCATCGCTCCGTGCTCGAAGGCATTGCCGCGGCGTTTGACCGCCTTAGGCTGTTTTGCGGCGCGACCCATTGCTCTCCCCTTTGCCACCGTCCGCCTTGGCTTTGACCGCGGACATCGGCACCACGCCGGTCTTCTCCGCCGAGCGGCCCGTCGGGCCGCTCACGGGAAGGCTGATCGTCACCGTGGTGCCCTCGCCCGGCATGCTTTCGATCGACATTGTGCCCTCGTGCAGCGCCACCAGCCCCTTCACCAGCGAAAGCCCGAGCCCTGTGCCTTCGAAACGACGGGTATAGTCGTTCTGGATCTGCATGAACGGCTTGCCGAGATTGGCGAAATCTTCCTCGGCGATGCCGATACCGGTGTCCCGGACCCAGAAATGCAGCCGCGAGCCGATCCGCTTGGCGCCGATGACGACATTGCCGCCTTCGGGCGTGAACTTTATCGCATTAGAGACGAGATTGATCAGGATCTGCTGCACGGCGCGACGGTCGGCATTTATTTCGCCTGCGTCCGGCGCGATCTGGGCCTGCAGATCGATGTCCTTTGCCTCTGCTTGCAGGCGCATCATCGACTGGCACATCTCGACCGCTTCGCGGAAGCGGAACGGTTCCGGTTCGGTCGCGTAGGCGCCCGATTCGATCCGCGATACATCGAGTATCGAGGTGACGACGGCAAGCAGGTGCTGGCCCGAATCCCTGACCAAGCCGACATATTCCTTCTGGCGCGGATCCTTGAAGCTGCCGAACATCTCGTGCAGCAGCATGTCGGAAAAGCCAATGATGGCATTGAGCGGGGTGCGCAACTCATGGCTGACGACGGCAAGGAAGCGTCCTTTCGCCACCTCGGCCGAAGCAGCCGCCTCGTTGGCAGCGGCAAGCTCCTGGCGCAGTCCGGCCAGTTCATCGTTCTCGCGCAGAACAAGCGTGAAGACAGTCTCCTCCCCCGGTGCGCGCATCATCTCGAGCGAAAACGGCTGGTAGTTGTCGGCCGTCACGCCGCTGCTCTGCGGCAGCCGGACGCGAAGATCGAGCCGGCGCGACAGGGCGCCCTCGCGCATATCGGCCAGCGCACTGAGATATGGGACGCGGTCGGACAGATGGATGCGATCGAAAAGTCCGGTGCCGAAAAGCAGCTCCGGTGGCAGCCTCAGCATCGTGCGTGCCTTAGCCGAGGCGTCCAGAACCTCGCCATGCGCAGCGATTCGCAGCACGACGGCGTCGATCAGGTCTTCGAGCCGGTGGCTGCCGGCCGGATCGAGCTGAGCGCTGGCGGTGGCACAAAGTGAAGCGACGCGCGGAATGAGCGTGAGCGCCCAGGCCAACGGCACCAGCCAGTGCCATGCGGCGATTTCGGTCTGGCCGAGCGGCAAGACGGAACCGGCTAAAGGCTGCAGCAAGACTGCGACAAGGGCCGATATGGCGCCCCAGATCACGGCACGCCGCGACTGGCCGATCCACCAGGCTTCAAACGGCAGCGCCACCGCGAGCAAGGCAACCGGCGAGGCCACACCGCCGGCGGCAGCGATAAGGGCACCCAGGGCAACACTGCCGACGACCAAGGCGAGTTGGCCGGCCAGGGTCATCTTGCCCGATGCAGCCACCAGCAGGGCGGCGAACCAGCAAAGGCCGAACGCCGCAAAGATCGCAGCCACAGTCACGGCCGCGCCCATGCCCGACGTGACCAGCGTCACCGCTGCACCCGCGCTGAAGAACGGAGCCGCCAGCATGACGCCAATGAACCGGCTCTCACGGCGGCGGTCGTCCTGGCCGAGGACGGACGGATGAACCATCCGTTCGCAACCGGCGGCTATCGCGCCCGGCAACTCGGCGTATCTGGCCTTGATCGCACTCAACTCAACGCACCCGGTGGTGAACGGCCCTGCTTTGCAGGCGGCTTTTGTCGATCCGAAACTCGCATCCAGCGTTTAAGGAATGGATAAGGCTGCGCCGATCGTCCCCGGCAGGCTGCAAATGTCGGGATACCGGCGGGGAAAAAACCGGGGCAATTGCCGCCATAGTAAACGGAGCGTTATCCGGACCACCCGCGCCTGGGTTTGCGGGCGATCGCATCAAACTGTCACCAACGCAAAAAATAACGAACAAAAACAGCACGTTGTATGGTAATCATTTGCTGAATGAAATATGAACCATTCGAGGCAAATGAACTTCAAAACGCTTCGTTTCGAATCTGCCTAAAATTTGAGGAAAACTGTTGCTTTCGGGACAAGCCGTCCTTTGCGCGTCTGTGCCAGTATCGCGGTACAAAGGTCGTGTGGTTCGGAGGCATGACCGTCATAAAGGACAGACAGATGGGCTTTCTGATAAGAGCTGCTTTCTGGTTTTCCCTAGTGCTTCTGGCGCTGCCGTTGGGTGTCGGCGCCGATGATGCGGGCCGCGAAAGCGTCGGGCCGCTCCAGGCGCTGTTTGCGGCGCGCGAAGCCGTCGGCGACATCGCCGGCATCTGCGAGCGCAAGCCGGACGTGTGCGAGACCGGCAAATCGGCAATGCACACCATCACCGCCCGGGCAAAGGAGACCGCCAAGATCGCGGCCGCCATGCTGGACGACAAGACCCCTGAACCAGATACGGTGACGACCACCGGCAGCGTGCCCGAGGAAATCGTCTTGCCGGCGAAAGTCGATCTGCCGGCGAAACTGCACTTTCCGGCGAAGAACTGACACTGTTTCGGCCGAATTCGTCGCCAGACCGCAAGGCTCCCCGCTCTCGGCGCCTGCGGCGTTTCTCCTCTTTTTCCGTGACGTGGCAGCGCCGGATGACTATATCCGGGGTGATGACTACGACGATCCAGACCATCCGCGACGACTTTTCCCTGCTCGACGAGTGGGAAGACCGCTATCGCTATGTGATTGAACTGGGTGAAGCGCTGCCGCCGTTTCCCGATGAGCAACGCATACCGGCCAACAAGGTACCCGGCTGCGTCAGCCAGGTCTGGTTGACCACCGAACAGGGCGGTGGTCCCGACCCCGTTATCACCTTCAAGGGCGATTCCGACGCCCATATCGTGCGCGGTCTGGTCGCCATCATGCTGGCGCTGTTTTCGGGACGGCCGGCCAGCGAAATCCAGAGGACCGACGCAGAGGCCACATTGAAGGCGCTCGGACTTGACGAGCACCTGTCGCCGCAGCGCGCCAATGGTCTTCGCTCGATGGTCAAGCGCATCAAGCGCGACGCCGAAGCAGCGCTGAAGCAGACCGCCTGACCGGACGGCAGGTGCCGGCAGCATGGCGGGTTCGACCTTTGACCCCATAATACAAAACGGCGCCCGCAGGCGCCGTTTGAGTGTCAAACCCGAAGAGCCGGTTATCAGCGTCCCTTGCGCTTGCGGCCGAGACCCATCTTCTTGGCGAGCTGCGAACGGGCGGCCGCATAATTGGGAGCAACCATCGGATAGCTCGGGTCCAGGTTCCACTTTTCGCGATACTGGTCGGGCGTGAGATCATAGTGGGTCATCAAGTGACGCTTGAGCGACTTGAACTTCTTGCCGTCTTCGAGACAGATGATGTAGTCGTCATGCACCGAACGCTTCGGATTTACCGCCGGCTTCTGCTTGTCGGCAGGCGGCTGCTCGGCGGCCCCGCCGACGCGCCCCAAAGCGGCATGGACATCGGCAATGAGGTTCGGCAATTCGCCGACCGGCACGGGATTGTTGCTGACATAGGCGGCCACCACGTCGGCGGTGAGCTCGATCAGCGCGTCACTGTTTCTGGAAGGTGTTTCGGTAATATCCATGGCGTTCAGGCCCCAACGAGAATTGTTTCTGTTTGCGCCCGTTTCGATAGTTGGGCATCGCGCGAACTTGTGCAGGAAAAAGCCTCCGCGATTCGCGTCGCGGCACCTTAATGGGCCTTGGCGTCAAGTAAGTCAATTCGCTTCTTGCGCTCTATTCAGCGATGCAAGTCAAATCTTTCATATTCAGCTTCACTCTTTCGTGCAGAGTGTAAACTTGCCGTTTTTTCTGGTCAGACCAGCATCGACTGACGCGGCGGCAAGCAGCCATTACACAGACTGCAGCAGGTAAATAGAGCTCAATGCTTGATCCAGCCGGCAGCATTACAGCCTGGCCAATCGGCGGATTCAGTAAAATCATAGGTTGCGAAGCATTACTGTTGCTCGTGAGCCGTCGGCCGGGAGCGGCGTGCCGCGTCACTGAAACGGAGTGATGTATTTTCCGTAGACCCAGCCGGTGACGAACTGGCCGTTCTGTGCCGGATCATGCCAGACTTGGCACCAGTGATTGCGGATCTTCTGTTTCTGCTGCCAGTACGAATGGTTGGCGAGATTGAGCAGATTTATCCCACCGGTGCATTTGCCGGTCATCTGCAGAACCGTCCCGTTGGGATAGGCGGCCTGCTTCTGCGAAGTTCCGGAAGGGTATTTGCGCACATTGAGTGTGTCGCCGAACGGCACATTGGCCACTTGCCAAGCCGCAAAGGCAGTTGCATGAGAATGACCGGCATTGGCCAGGGTCGTCGCAGCGACGGCGAGGGCCGCGACAGTCCGAGAAAAAATGTTCATTGTCCTCTCCTCCAGCCCGTCCCCTCGAGCCACCACGACAATAGATCATAGCCGTTGAACCCGCGCTGAGCGGCGTGTTCATTCGCTATTCAAGTAACTTCCACAGCGAGACGCAATGACCAGAACCCCAGTGTTTCCGACCGCCACCCCACCGCAGCCGGAGAAACGGCCGATCTTCGACACGCATCACGGCATGACGCGGACGGACGACTATGCTTGGCTGAGGGCCACCAATTGGCAAGAGATGTTCAGGGATCCGTCTCTGCTCGACGGCCAAATCCGCGCCCACCTCGAAGCCGAGAATGCTTACCAGACGGCGCTGATGGCCGATACGGCTCAGCTGCAGAAGCAGCTTTTCGCGGAAATGAAGGGGCGTATCAAGGAAGATGATTCCTCTGTGCCTATGAAGGACGGGCCCTATGCCTACGGCTCCTCCTTCAAGCTTGGCGGCCAGCAGCCGCGTTATTTCCGCACGGCGCGCGACGGCGGCGACAAGCAGATATTGCTCGACGGCGATGCCGAGGCCGAGGGCAAGCCCTATTTCCGGCTGGGCGGCGTCGATCATTCGGACGACCACAGCAAGCTGCTCTGGGCCTTCGACGACAAGGGTTCCGAATTCTACACGCTGCGCGTCCGCGATCTCGCCGGCGGCAACGACCTGGCGGATAGGGTTCCGGACACCGGCGGTGGCGGTGTTTGGGATGCCGGCAATGACGGGTTTTTCTACACTCGCCTCGACCCCAACCACCGGCCTTCCAAAGTGCTGTTCCATGCGCTTGGTGACAGTCCGGAAAACGACCGGCTGATCTACGAGGAGACCGATCCCGGCTTCTTCATGGATGTCGGCGGCACGCGCTCCAACGAGTGGATCATGATCGGCATCAACGACCATGAGACCTCGGAATACCGCATCATGAGCGCCAACGATCCGTTCGCAGAGCCGAAGCTGGTGGCGGCGCGCCAGACCGGCCTGCAGTACGAGCTCGAGGAAGGCGGCGACATCTTCTTCATCCTCACCAATGCCGACGGTGCCAAGGACTTCAAGATCATGACGGCGCCAGCGCATGATCCGGTGCGTGCCAACTGGCAGGAACTGGTGCCGCACGAAGCGGGCCGACTGATCCTTTCGGTTATCGGCTTCAAGGACCACATGGTCCGGCTCGAGCGCAAGGAAGGCCTGCCGCGCATCGTCGTGCACGACCGCAAGAGCGGCGAGGAGCACCTGATCTCCTTTGACGAGGAGGCCTTCTCGCTCGGCCTGTCCGGCTCCTACGAATACGACACCGAGATCATGCGCTTTTCCTATTCGTCGATGACGACGCCGGCGCAGGTCTTTGACTACAATATGCGCACCCGCGAGCGGGTGCTGCTCAAGACCCAGGAAGTGCCGTCCGGCCACGACCCGGCGCACTATGTCACGCGCCGGCTGATGGCGCCTGCCGCCGACGGCGAACTGGTGCCGATCTCGCTCCTCCATCACCGCGACACGCCGCTCGACGGGTCGGCGCCGTGCCTGCTTTACGGCTACGGCTCCTACGGCATCACCGTGCCGGCCGCGTTCAATACCAATCTGTTTTCGCTGGTCGACCGCGGCTTTGTCTACGCAATAGCCCATGTTCGCGGCGGCAAGGACAAGGGCTATGGCTGGTACGACGACGGCAAGCGGACGAACAAGATGAACACGTTCACCGACTTCATCGCGGTCGCCCAGCACCTCGTCGCCGAACGCTATACGCAGCATGACCGCATCGTCGCGCAAGGCGGTTCGGCCGGCGGCATGCTGATGGGGGCGGTCGCCAACATGGCGCCGCAATGTTTCGGCGCCATCATCGCCGAAGTTCCCTTCGTCGACGTGCTCTCCACCATGCTCGACGCCAGCCTGCCGCTGACGCCGCCGGAATGGCCGGAATGGGGCAATCCGATCGCTTCGGCGGAGGATTACCGGACCATCGCCGCCTATTCACCCTACGACAATGTCGCCGCACTCGATTATCCGCCGATTCTGGCGCTGGCCGGCCTGACCGACCCGCGCGTCACTTATTGGGAGCCGGCCAAATGGGTAGCGCGGTTGCGCGACCGCAAGACAGGTGAGAATGCTGTGCTGTTCAAGATCAACATGGATTCAGGCCATGCCGGCGCCTCCGGCCGGTTTTCGAGGCTGGAGGAAATCGCCTTCACCTATGCCTTTGCGCTCAGGGTCACAGGCAAGGCCGAGCTGGCCGCGTGAACGCCGCGGTTAGGCAGGTATTGCTTGCTGTTCCGCTACATGCCTTCATTGAGGATGAAAGTTGCGGAGAAGCCCACCAATGATCGATCTTGCCACATTGATTGCGTATGTCGCGGTTGTGCTTGGCTTTGTCTTCATCCCGGGTCCTGCCACCCTTTTGACCGTGGCGCGGGCAACCAGCTCTGGCACCAGGGTGGGCATCGCAACCGGCGCGGGGATCGCGGCCGGCGACGTGGTTCACACCTTCATGGCGATCGTCGGCATTTCGGCTATCATTGCCACGTCGGCGGCGCTTTTCAGCATAGTGAAGTACATCGGCGCAGCCTACCTCATCTATCTCGGCATTTGCGCGGTCATCGAGAAAACGCCTGCCTATCCGGCCGCCGGCGCACTTGCGATCCCCGCTGCCAAAGCATTTCGGCAGGCTGTTTTGACCGAGATTCTCAACCCCAAGACCGCGCTTTTCTTCCTTGCATTTCTTCCGCAGTTTGTGCGGCCTGAAAACGGATCGGTGATGCTTCAACTGGCGACATTGGGCGTGATCTTTGTTCTGTTGGGCCTCGTCAGCACGGTGGTTTTCGCCGTGGGTGCGGGCGGCCTCGGCGCTTTCCTGCGCCGAAACCCGACGGTGCTGAGATGGCAGGGCAAGGCTGTCGGCTGCATCTATTGCGTCTTGGGCATCCGGCTGGCGCTGCAACAGCGCTAGGGTCTCGACATGCGACGCCGCATGAGGCTTCGGATACTGGGCAGGCACAGTTGATTTTCCGCTCGCAATTGCAAAGGTCGCGCGCTACCCAATGCGCGGCCTTTTCACGGTCGCCGCCAACACTCAATCACCCAGGAATCTGCCATGTTGCTCGTCGATGTCTATCTCGACAAATCGCCCATCCAGGGCATCGGCGTCTTTGCCAAGAACCACATTCCCCGCGGCACGCTGGTCTGGAAGCTCGACCCGAAATACGACCGCCGCATCGAGGTGACGACCTACGAGCGGGAAACCGGGCCGGTGAAAACCTACCTTGACCGCTACGCCTACCCGGACCGGTGCGACCCGAACTACATCGTCTTCGAAGCCGACGATGCGCGCTACATGAACCATGCCGACGACCCGAATTGCGACGTCTCGCAGCCGGAGGAGACCTATGCCTTGCGCGACATTGCGCCTGGCGAGGAAATGACCTGCGACTACAATCACTTCTTCGAAACCGGCTTCGACTTTCTCGGCGACCGCTGACGCAACGGCCGTCAGCTCGCCGGCTTCTTGCGAGCCGGATAGCCGTTGGGATGCGGCGGCACGGCTTTCAGATAGGCGGCGATCGCCGCACGGTCCTCCGGGGTCAGCACGGCCATGTTCCGTTGCACGTCGACCATCGCGCCGCCGACCGTATCGAAATCCGGCGTGAAGCCGGTTTCGAGATAGTTGGCGATGTCAGCTTCGGACCAGTCGGCGATGCCGCCCTCGCCCGACGTGATGTTCGGCACGATACCGCTGCCTTCGGCGGCGGCCGCACCTGCCAGCCACTGGCCCTTCCTGGTGCCGCCGGCGAGGTCCCGCGGCGTGTGGCATTCGCCGCAATGACCGGGGCCTTCCACCAGATAGCGGCCGGCCAGCACCGGGTCGGGCGTGCCGTCGGGAAAGGAAACGACCGGCTGGTCACTCAAATAGAGCAGCTTCCACAAGCCAAGACCGCGTCGGACATTGAAGGGAAATGCCAGCGAATTGGCGGGCGCCTTGCCGGCGACCGCGGGCAAGGTCTTGAGGAATGCATAGAGATCGGCAATGTCGGCCGGCTTCATGCGCGCGTATGAAGTATAGGGAAATGCCGGATAAAGATGCTCGCCCGACGGTGATACGCCCTTCAGCATGGCGTTGGCAAAGTCCTCGACCGACCAGGCGCCGATGCCGTCCCTGGCATCCTGCGATATGTTCGGCGGCACGAAGGTGCCGAACGGCGTCTTGAGCTCGAGGCCGCCGACCAGCTGAAGGCGGGCGTCGCCTTGCGAGCCGGGCTTGGCATGACAGGACGTGCAGCCGCCGGCGTAGAAGATGCGCTTGCCCCTGGCGGCGTCGCCGGGACCAAGCTCAGCCAGCGTTGCGGCATCGAGCCTGACCGGAGCCGACAGGAACCAGCCGGCAATCGCGGCCGCGCCGCCCAGAACGAGGGCGGCGCCGGCAAGTTTCTTCAGCAAGCGCATTGCCCGCCATCAGCCTTTTTTCACCCTGTAGTTTTGATGACAGTTGCCGCAGCCGCCGCCGATGGTGTTGAACTGTGCCTTCAACGCCTCGGCATCTGCAGGTGCTGCGGCGACCGCTGCCTTGACGTCTGCGAGGTACTTGCCTTCAGCCGTCTTGAAGCCGGCCATGTCCTGCCAGATCTTGGGAGACGCCGTGGTGTCGCCGGTGTCGCTGCCCGCGGGGAAAAGCGTGTCGACGCCGGCATGGAATTTCTCGGCATTGGCCTGCAGTGCCTGCAACGCGGTCAGCACCGAAGCTGCGTCGTAGGGCGTCTCGCCCTTGACCACTTTCGACAAGCCGGCGGCGATCTTGCCGCGTTCCTTCATCAGGGCCTGCCGGTCAGCAACCGGATCGGCAAACGCCGCCGAACCGGCGAAGGCGAGCATCGAGATGGCGAGGATAAGCTTTCTCATTCACTTGGCTCCATGTTGAAGGCAATTCAGGATGCGGTCCCACCCGATGACAAACGGCAAGGATGGCTTAAAAATTCCGACGCTGCGCCTCACGCTTGCGTGAAATTTTGCAACTGTCGTTCTGATGCTGAAAAAGAAAAGCCCCGGTTCTGCCGGGGCTTTTCTGGAACGGATCAGGCCTTTTCGTAGAGTTCGAGCACATAGTCCCAGTTGATGAGACTGTCGACGAAGGCTTCGAGGTATTTCGGCCGGGCGTTGCGATAATCGATGTAATAGGAATGTTCCCAAACATCGACGCCGAGGATCGGCGTCGCGCCATGGACGAGCGGGTTCTCGCCATTCGGCGTCTTCGAGATCGCCAGCTTGCCGTCCTTGACCGAGACCCAGGCCCAGCCCGAACCGAACTGGGTGGTGCCGGCGGCGATGAAGTCGGCCTTGAACTTGTCGTAGCCACCAAGATCGCTGTCGACCGCCTTTTGCAATGCGCCCGGCAGCTTGTTGCCACCGCCGCCCTTCTTCATCCATTTCCAGAAATGGATGTGATTGTAGTGCTGGGCGGCATTGTTGAAGAGGCCCGCATTCTTGCCGAAGGACTGTTTGACGGCCTCTTCGACCGACAAATCGCCCATGCCCGCCTCGGCGGCCAGCTTGTTGCCGTTGTCGACATAGGCCTTGTGGTGCTTGTCGTGGTGATATTCCAGCGTTTCCTTTGACATATAAGGCTGCAAGGCCTCGTAATCATAGGGCAAGGCGGGCAATTCAAAAGCCATCGGTCGTACTCCCTCGTGGAAAAATCCGGTGTCGATACCGGACTAACATAGGACTGGATTGGTCTGGAACAACTCCGGAAACGAAGCGCCGGCCGCTTTTTAGCGGGTCAGCCGGGCGAAGTCGAATGCGCCCATTCCCAATAGAGTTCGCGCGCCTTCTTGGCCACTGGTCCGGGCTGCAGATTGCGCTCCTCGATACGGGTGACCGGCACGACTTTCGAGTGGTTTCCGGTCGAGAAGATTTCGTCCGCCTCGAGAAAATCGCGGATCGACAGCGTCTTTTCCGTCGTCGTGAAGCCGTATTCGCCCAGCAGGGCCATAGTGCGCGCGCGGGTAATGCCGGACAGGAAGGTGCCGTTCGGCGCCGGCGTCAGGACATGGCCGTCCTTGACCAGGAAAATATTCGAGGTGCCGGTCTCGGCGACATTGCCCAGCATGTCGAGCACGAGCGCATTGTCGAAGCCGCGCATCTTGGCTTCGAGGATGGCCCGGCCGTTGTTGGGATAAAGGCAGCCAGCCTTGGCGTTGGTCGGCATGGTTTCGATGGTCGGGCGCCGGAACGGCGACACCGTCACCGAAAACCCAGCCGGCGAGATCATCGGCGATTCGTAGAGGCAAAGGCAGAAACGCGTCGAGGCCGGGTCGGCCGGCACGCCCATATAGCCGCCATGCTCGGCCCAATACATCGGCCTGATGTAGACTGCCGTCTTGCCGTCGAACTTCTTCAGCCCGTCCCAGGTCAGGCCGACGATCTTGTCGGTGCTCATCGTCGGCTTCAGGCCGAGCGCGATCGCCGAGGCATTGACCCGCGCTGCATGGCGATCGAGATCGGGAGCGACGCCCTCGAACCAGCGGGCGCCGTCGAACACGCTGGTGCCGAGCCACATGGCGTGGCTGCGCGGCCCTAGAATGGCAACATTGCCCTCGTACCAGTCGCCGTCGACGAAGGTCCATGTCGCGGATTGCGCCGCAGTCGCCAGTGTCATTGCCAGGTTCCGTTCGATGCTTGTTGCGGCGCATTGGAAGATGCTTTGGCGGCCGCCGTCAACCGGCTTGGCTGAGATTTGTTGAGGCCAGCGGGCTGGCGGACTGCAATCAGCGCTTGCGCCTTGCCTTACGCGGCCTCAAAACTGTCGAATGCAGTTCGCGGCTTACGTTTTCGACGCCTATGGCACGCTGTTCGACGTGCATGCGGCCGTGCGCCGTCACGCCGACCAGATCGGGCCGGACGGCCAGTTGCTGTCCGATATCTGGCGCGCCAAGCAGCTGGAATATTCCTGGGTCAGGACGCTGATGGGGGCCTATGCCGATTTCTGGCAGCTCACCGAGCAGGCCCTCGACTTCGCCCTGCGCAAGGTTCCATCCGCGGATGCCGGGCTGAGGGCGAAGCTGCTCGAGGCCTATTGGCGGCTGGACTGCTATCCGGAGGTACCGGCCCTGCTCAAGGCGCTCAAGGCATCGGGGGCAAGGCTGGCGATCCTGTCAAACGGTTCGCCTGAGATGCTGGAAGCGGCGGTCAAATCCGCCGCGCTCGACCAGGTCCTGGACGACGTCTTTTCCGTCGACAGCGTCAGGCGCTTCAAGACCGATCCGTCGGTCTACGACATGGTCACCACGGGCTGGCGCCTCTATCCGGGCGCCGTCTCTTTCCAGTCATCCAACCGCTGGGACGTCGCCGGCGCCACCAAGTTCGGCTTCAGGACGGTGTGGATCAACCGCGCCAATCAACCAGAGGAATACCGGGATTTCCCACCGGCCCTGATCCTGCCGTCCCTCGATGGTCTGATCTCCGGGGTTTGACGGCCGGACATGTTGCCTCGACGCAACAGTGACGATCCAGTCACAGCTTTGCCTTTGTTTGTCCACCCTGCGGCCAGAATTGGAACCGCCTATCGCACTGACATTGCTCAAGCACCTGCGCCGTATCGGACGCATTCACGCTTTGTTGCGATTTGAGACTTAAAAAAGGCAATCATGTTCACACCCCAATCGTCCTCTCTGCGCCTTAGCCGTCGCGGTTTCCTCAACGCAGCAGCCCTTGGCGCCGCCTCGGTCGCGGTCTCCAGTTGCACCACCCTGTCGCAGCAGCCGGTCGAGCCACCGCCGCCGACCTATGTCGAGCCGGCGCTCGGCGATTACGTGACGATGTATGGGCCGATGTCCGATGGCGGCTTCGAGCTGCCGGCCATACCTGTCGACAAGATCGACCCGCAGTTCCTGCGCCAGATCGTTGACGATCCGACCGGGCAGCAGCCCGGCACCATCGTCGTCGACACGACCAACCACTTCCTCTACCTGGTGCGCCCGGGCGGCCAGGCGATCCGCTACGGCGTCGGCCTCGGCCGCGCCGGCTTCGAATGGTCGGGCGATGCGGTGGTCCAATGGAAGCAGAAATGGCCGAAATGGACGCCACCGGACGACATGATAGCCCGCCAGCCCGAGCTCGCAAAATACAGCGCCGATAATGGCGGCATGCCCGGCGGGCTGGACAACCCGCTTGGCGCGCGTGCGCTTTACCTGTTCCAGGGTAACCAGGACACGCTGTACCGGTTGCACGGCTCGCCGGAATGGCGGTCGATCGGCAAATCGGTGTCGTCGGGCTGCGTGCGCCTGATGAACCAGGACATTATCGATCTCTACGATCGTGTGCCGAACAAGACCCCGGTCGTGGTGACAGCCGATGTCGGCCAGCCGGTGGTGGCAACAGCAAACCGCAGAGCCATTCCGATCGACGCCGGCGTGCCGGAAGGATCGATCCTGCTCGGCCCGATAAAATCGATCACAAATTCGATCTTCTGAGCTGGTCGAAAGCGCGGGCGGGATCTTCCTCGCGGCTCAAGCGGTCGATCTGCCTCGAGCCGGCGGTTGCCAGGTTGTTGGGTGTCGCTTTGTACGGCCAGGTTGATTAATTAGCTTAGGCCCGCCCGGCGCAGCCCTTCGGCATAGAGCGCACGAAGCTCCGCGGGGGCGATCGGATGATAGCGCTCGATCCAGTCCAGCGTGAGGTTCGGCTGGATCCGCAGGGCCTCTGCAAGTGCGGAAGCGGCGAGCGCAAGGTCGCCGGACAGCCCGGCCACTGCCGCGAGACTGCGCCATGCGGTGCCGAAGTCGCGCCTGAGCTGTACCGCGCGGTGCTGGAACTCGACCGCCTCGGCGATGCGCCCGGCTGCAAAATGACAGGTGCCGATCGTCGAGAGCACCGCTGCTTGGATCGTGTCGCGTGGGGAGAGCCGCATCGCTAGTTCTGCGTGGCGGGCGCCCTCCGCGCCCATCCCGGCGTAGCCGTAGCTCGAGCCCAGAACCATATGCGCCATGGCAAAGCTCGGGTTTCGCTCGATCGCTTCGGTAAGCGCCTCCCTGGCAGGCTTGGGACGCCGCGCGACCATGTGGACGTAACCGAGCACGAGATGAGCCCATGGATCGTCATTGTCCTGGTCGAGCGCGCGCTGGCCGAGCGCGAGTGCCCCGTCGAGCACCTCGGAAGGCTCCGCCACCCCTAGATGCGCCCTCGCGGCATAAAGCCAGCCGAGCAGGCCAATGGCGCGGGCATATTCCGGATCGATCTCGATGGCCCGCTTGAGCAGACCGACACCGACCTCGTTGTCCCGGGCAACCCAGGTCCACACGTAGGGCATGGCGCGCACGACGCAGCCCCAGGCGTCCAGGCTCTCGGTTGGCCGCTTCCTGAGGCGCACGTTCTCTGCAGCATAGAGCTGCGGCTCCAGCGATCCGACGACGCTTCCCGTGATCTCGTCCTGCACGGCAAATATGTCGCTCACCGCGCGGTCATAGCGCTCGGCCCACACATGCGTCCCGGATGCGGCTTCGATCAGCTGGGCAGTAACGCGAATACGGTCGCCGGCTTTGCGAACGCTGCCCTCGAGCACGTAGTGGACGCCGAGCTCACGGGCCACCTGGCGGATGTCGGCCGATTTGCCCTTGTAGGCGAATGTCGAGTTGCGGGCGATGACGAACAGCCAGTGCAGCTTGGACAGCGCGGTGATGATATCCTCGCTGATGCCGTCGCTCAAGAACTCCTGGTCCCTGTCTCCGCTCATGTTCTGGAATGGCAGTACGGCAATGGAAGGCTTGTCGGGAAGCGGCAGGTTTCCGCCGGACACGGCCGACGCGACGAGCTCCAACTTCGCCACGTTTTGGCTCAGGCTCAGACGATAGGCTCGCACCGGCCGTACAATGTTTTTGAGCTCCTTGTCGCCGAGATCGACGAATTCTTCTTTCAGCTTGTCGCGCACCTGTTCATAGGCCGCACCTGAGAGGCAGATCCCATTTGGTTCGGCGATTCCTTCCAGACGGGCGGCGATGTTGACGCCGTCGCCCATCAGGTCGCCGTCACTCTCCTCGACCACATCGCCAAGATGAATACCGATCCGGAATTCAATGCGGCGCTCCGGTGGGAGGCCGACGTTGCGCTCGACCATGCCATTTTGCACTTCGATGGCGCAGCGCACGGCATCGACAACGCTGCGGAATTCCACGAGGGCTCCGTCACCTGTTCGCTTCACTACCCGACCGGCGTGAACCGCGATGGTGGGGTCGATGACATCGCTGCGGAGCGCCCGGAGTCGCGCGAGCGTCCGATCTTCGTCCGACCCAGCCAGCCGGCTGTATCCGACAACATCGGCGGCCAGGATCGCCGCAAGTTTGCGGATCTCGCTCACCTTGCCCCTTCCTTCACTGCCCAACATAGCACAGACTCAAGCGCAAGACCGCTCCATTTGGAACGGCGTGAACTCGCGACGACGGATGGCGCCCGGAGTCCCACTGGCCGGAAAGCGGCTTCGGGTCAGAAGCGCGACATTGTGGGCGATTGTCAGAAAGGTCTCGAAATGGCGCATAGCCGCCGTCCGCTGTCCTTCAGATCTCCCTACTGGCGCTTCATGCCAAGGCAGAATTTGCAAACACCGATGCCCGCCTTCGGGTCCGATGCGCCTCACCGCCCCCTGGACAGGCTGCCCAGAATGCCGCGGACGATCGCTCGTCCGACCGACGAGCCGACCGAGCGAACCACGGATTTGATCGCAGCCTCCGCCACCGTCTGGCGGTTGGATGGCCGCGGCGCGCGGCGGCCGCCGGTCGGCTGGGGATCGTCGTTGCCGAAGCCGGGAATGGTCCAGCGCGAACGGCCTGCGTCCTGTTGCTGCGCCTGTGCCTCCTGGGCGTCCTTGGCCTTTTTCTGCAGGATCTCGAAAGCGGATTCGCGATCGACGGTCTGGTCGTATTGTCCCGCAACCGGGCTTTCAGTGATCAGCTTGCGGCGCTCTTCGGACGTGATTGAGCCAAGGCGCGACGATGGCGGGCGGATCAGCGTCCGCTGCACCATGGACGGCACGCCCTTGGCTTCCAGCGTCGAGACAAGCGCCTCGCCGGTGCCGAGCTGCGTGATCACGGTTGCGCAGTCGAAATCGGGATTGGGCCTGAACGTCTCGGCCGCCGTCTTGACGGCCTTCTGTTCGCGCGGCGTATAGGCACGAAGTGCGTGCTGCACGCGGTTGCCCAACTGGGCCAGCACGGTTTCAGGGATATCCAGCGGATTTTGCGTGACAAAATAAACGCCGACGCCCTTCGAACGGATCAGCCGGACCACCTGCTCGACGCGGTCGACCAGCACCTTCGGGGCGTCGTCGAACAGAAGATGCGCCTCGTCGAAGAAGAAGACCAGCCTCGGCTTGTCCGGGTCGCCGACCTCGGGCAGTTCCTCGAACAGTTCCGACATCAGCCACAGAAGGAACGTCGCATAGAGCCGCGGATTCATCATCAGCTTGTCGGCGGCGAGCACGCTGATGGCGCCGCGTCCATCGCGCGTGGTGCGCATGATATCGGCGATCCGCAATGCCGGCTCGCCGAAGAAATTGGCCGCGCCCTGCTGCTCCAGGACCAGCAGCGTGCGCTGGATGGCGCCGACCGAAGGTGTCGTCACATTGCCGTAGCGAGCGCCGATCTCTTCGGCGCGGTCGGCGATGTTGGCAAGCAGTGACCGCAGGTCCTTCAAGTCGAGCAGCAGAAGGCCTTCCTCGTCGGCGATGCGGAAGGCGATGTTCATGATGCCTTCCTGTGCCTCGGAAAGGTTCATCAGCCGCGACAGAAGCAGTGGGCCCATCTCCGAGATGGTGGCCCGGATCGGGTGGCCCTGCTCGCCGAACAGATCCCAGAAGATGACCGGGAATTCCTGGAATTCATAGGGATCGAGCTTGACCTGCTCGGCCCGCTTGACCAGGAAATCCTGCGCTGTGCCCATCATGGCGATACCCGACAGGTCGCCCTTGATGTCGGCGCAGAATACCGGCACGCCGGCATTGGAGAAACCCTCGGCCAATATCTGCAGGGTCACCGTCTTGCCGGTGCCGGTCGCGCCGGTGACCAGGCCGTGACGATTGCCATATTGCAGCAAAAGCTGTTCGGGCCGCTGATAGCTGTCGTCCGGCTTGCGGCTGGCTCCTATGAAGATACTGGTGTCATCGGCCATGTGCCCGGTCTCCGCAAACCTATAGGGTTGAATGCCTGATCCCTTGAAGAAAAGGGAGCCCCGCCGCAGGTATAGTGAGGCCATTGCGCAGCGACAATGGGCGTCGTCGAAAATGGCTTTTGGAGCTTGCGGAACCTGCCCATGTTTGGCAATCGATTGACGGTCGCAGTCACGCAAGACGTGTTGCACGGCGTGTACGCTGCATTGTGATATGCGACCGGGGAACGTAGACTGACGTAGCTGGCCGCTGCGGCCGCTAGAATGAGGAGAACGGATGGGCGCCGGTGCCTTGACCCAGGATGCCGAACTTCCGAACGCCGACCGGCAACGATGGCTGGCGCTGGCGGAGAAGGCGCTGGCCGGCGGGTCCTTCGAGGAAAAGCTCGTCTCGCATACGGACGACGCCATCCGCATCGAACCGCTCTACGAGCGTTCGGTAACCGCCGAGCCTGTCGTGCGCGCCAACCCGGGATCACCGTGGATCGTCAGCCAGCGTATCGACGATCCGGACATAGGCCGGGCCAGTGCGCAGGCGCTGGAAGACGTCGCGCAGGGTGCCACCGGACTGTCGCTTGTCTTCGAGGGTGCGCCGAACGCCTTCGGCTATGGCTTGCCGAGGACGGCGGAGGCGCTGGAGGGCGTGCTCGACGGCGTGCCGCTCAACCGCATCCAGATCCGCATCGACGCCCATCCCTGGAGCCGCGCCGTGGCCGACTGGCTGGTGGCGTTTTTGACCAAGCGCCGCTCCGACCCGGCAAAGCTCAACCTCTCCTTCGGCATCGATCCGGCGGCGATTTTTGCCGGGACCGGCAGGCTGCGCATGTCGATCGACGCTTTACAGGCTTCGATGCCGCAATCGCTGGCGCATTTCTTTTCGATGGGTGTGCCCGGCGTGCTGCTGGAGGCCGACGGGCGGGTATTCCACAATGCCGGCGCCACCGAGGCGCAGGAGCTTGGCACCATGCTCGCCTCGGCCGTCTCCTATCTGAGGCTGTTCGAGAAGGCGCGCCAGCCGCTCGTCTACGCGGCGCCGCATATCGGTTTTGCGCTGAGCGTCGACCAGGACCAGTTCGTTTCGACGGCCAAGGTCAGGGCGTTGCGCAGGCTGTGGGCGCGTGTCCAGGAGGCCTGCTCGATATCGCCCTCCACCGCCAGCATCCATGCCGAAACCTCCTTCCGGATGATGACGGCGGCCGACCCGGAAACCAACATCCTGCGCACCACCATCGCCGCTTTCGCGGCTGCCGCCGGCGGCGCGGATTCGATCGCCATCCTGCCGCACACGATCGCGCACGGCCTACCCGCGGGCTTTGCCCGCCGCGTTGCCCGCAACGCGCAACTGATCATGGCCAATGAAAGCCACATCGACCACGTCGCCGATCCGGTTTGCGGTTCGGGCGCCGTCGAAGCGCTGACTGCGGAGCTCTGCGCGGCGGCCTGGCAGGAGTTCCAGCAGATCGAGGCGGAAGGCGGCGTGCTGAGCAGCCTTGAGCAAGGCCACATCCAGAGGCGCGTCCAGGCAGCTTCCGCCCGCCGCAACACAGCCTACCAGGCGGGCGAACGGGCGATCGTCGGCACGACGCTGCACCCGTCGAAGACCGAGCGTCCGGTCGAGACGCTGGCGGCGGCGCGGCGGCCTGCCTTCGACGAAGGCGTTGCGGTGTGCGAGCCGCTGTTTCCGATCCGCATCGATCAGTCGATCGGAGCGGTACCATGATCCCGGATTTCAGCCAGATCGCCTGGTCGCCGCCACGGCGGGCGCCTGTCGAGGTCAAAGGTCAGCGGATGACGCCGGAAGGCATCGCCATCAAGCATCTCTACAACCAGGGCGATCTCAAGGGCTTACCTCATCTCGATACCTATCCGGGCCTGCCGCCCTTCGTGCGCGGCCCCTATCCGACGATGTATGTTCAGCAACCCTGGACGATCCGGCAGTATGCCGGCTTCTCAACGGCAGAGGAATCCAACACCTTCTACCGGCGCAACCTTGCCGCCGGCCAGAAAGGCCTCTCGGTCGCCTTCGATCTCGCCACGCATCGCGGCTACGACAGCGACCATCCGCGCGTCGCCGGCGATGTCGGCATGGCCGGCGTCGCCATCGATTCCATTCTCGACATGCGCCAGTTGTTCGACGGCATCCCGCTTAACGAGATGACGGTATCGATGACGATGAACGGCGCCGTGCTGCCGATCATGGCGCTCTATATCGTGGCGGCGGAGGAACAGGGCGTCGCGCAGAAGGATCTCGCCGGGACCATTCAGAACGACATCCTGAAAGAGTTCATGGTGCGCAACACCTATATCTATCCGCCAAAACCTTCGATGCGGATCGTGGCGGACATTTTTTCCTACACGTCGAAGCACATGCCGAAGTTCAATTCGATCTCGATCTCCGGCTACCACATGCAGGAGGCGGGAGCGACGGCGGACCTCGAACTCGCCTACACGATTGCCGACGGTATCGAATATGCCCGCGCCGGCGTCGCGGCCGGCCTCGACATCGACCGTTTCGCGCCGCGCCTTTCCTTCTTCTGGGCCATCGGCATGAATTTCTTCATGGAAGTCGCGAAGCTGAGAGCAGCGCGCCTTTTGTGGGCCAGCCTGATGCTGAAGAATTTTTCGCCGAAGGACGAGCGTTCGCTGTCGCTGCGCACCCATTGCCAGACTTCGGGCTGGTCGCTGACGGCGCAGGACCCCTACAATAACATCATCCGCACCATGATCGAGGCGATGGCCGCGACCCAAGGGCATACGCAGTCGCTGCACACCAATTCCTTCGACGAGGCAATGGCGCTGCCGACCGACCATTCGGCCCGCATCGCCCGCAACACACAGCTCATCCTGCAGAAGGAGTCCGGCACGACGCGCATTATCGACCCGTGGGGCGGCTCCGCCTATGTCGAACGGTTGACGCATGACCTGGCGGCGCGTGCGCTTGCGCATATCGAGGAGGTCGAGAGCCTCGGCGGCATGGCCGCGGCAATCGAAAAGGGCCTACCGAAGCTGCGCATCGAAGAGGCTGCCGCGCGCACCCAGGCGCGCATCGATTCAGGCGAACAGGTCGTGGTCGGCGTCAATGCCCACCAGCCCGGGACGGACATCGAAGTCGACGTGCTGAGGATCGACAATGCCGAGGTCAGGGCACGGCAATTGTCGAAGCTGCAGCGGCTGAAAGGCACGCGTGACGTCGCTGCCGTCGAGAGCGCGCTCGATGCGCTGACCCGTGCTGCCGGGAGTAACGGAAACCTGCTGGAATTCGCCATCCGGGCGGCGCGCGCCAACGCCACGGTCGGCGAGATTTCGCTGGCGCTGGAAAAAGTCTTCGGCCGCCATGTCGCCTCGGTGCAGACGATCTCCGGCGTCTATCGCAACGCGCTTGGTCGCAGTCCAGTGGTCGATCGGCTGCAGGACAAGATCGTGGCGTTCGAGGAGAAGTCGGGCGGCAGGCCGCGCATTCTGGTCGCCAAGATGGGCCAAGACGGCCATGATCGCGGCCAGAAAGTGATCGCCACCGCCTTTGCCGACCTAGGCTTCGACGTCACCGTCGGGCCGATGTTCCAGACGCCGGAAGAGATCGCCAGGCTGGCCGTCGAGCATGACGTGCACATCGTCGGCGCCTCGTCGCTGGCTGCGGGCCATTTGACGCTTATTCCCGAACTCAAACTTGCGCTGAAGAAGCTCGGCCGCGACGACATGCTGATCGTCGCCGGCGGCGTCATTCCATCACAGGATTACGACGCAGTCCGGCAGGCAGGCGCCACTGAAATTTTCCCGCCCGGCACAGTCATCCCGGAAGCGGCGGACCGGCTGATGGACCGCCTGCTGCAGGTTGGCTGATGCCTTGTTCTAACGTCTGTTGTAACGAGAAACACGCAGAGTTATAATCAGCGTTGCAACAGGATGTCTCACCATGAACACCACCATTCGCAAAATCGGCAATTCCGAAGGCGTGATCCTGCCGAGGGAAATTCTCGTCCGCATGAACCTGAAGGCGGGCGACAGCATCGTCATCGTTCAGGAAGGCGATGAGCTTCGTCTGCGCCGCACCGAGGACACTGCTGAAGAATTCGAGCGCAAGATGAAGATCGCGCGTGAGCGGATGAAGAAGTATGAGGTTGCCTACCGCGCGCTCGCAAAATGACCGAGCATCATTCGCGGGAATTCATGGAGGCGCTTCACGCCGAGCAGCTGCGCCTCCACGGCGGCGCAGCGGGCATCCGCGACGAGGGAATGCTGGAGTCGGCGCTCTACAGGCCGCAGCAGAGGGAAATCTATGGCGAGCCCGATCTCTGTGAGCTGGCGTCCGCTTATCTTTTTTTCGGTATCGCCAAAAACCATCCATTCGTCGACGGAAACAAGCGTACTGCTTTCGCGGCGGCCGATCTGTTCCTTTATTTCAATGGCTTGAGCATCGAAGCCGAGCAGGCGGACATTATTCAACTGGTCATGATGGTCGCCGCCGGCGAAATCGACAAGGCTGGTGCCGCGGCGTTCTTCCGCGATCATGTCGTCAAGCTCGAAGACTAACTGTCGGAGAGCTTGACGATCTCCCACTCCTTGCCATTGACCACGGCAACTTCGCCGACCTTCTTGCCGAACAGCGCCATCGCCATCGGCGACACATGGGAAATTGTCCCCTTGGCGGGATTTGCCTCATCCTCGCCGACGATCTTCCAGTGCACCTTCTTGCCGTCGTCGCTTTCCAACGTGACACCCATGCCGAAGCGGACCATGTCGCTGCCCGGCTCCGGCACCGAAAGTTCGGCGCTTTCGCGCCGCGCCGTCCAATAGCGAAGATCACGCGACACCAGCGCGATGCGCTCGCGGTCGGCCCGCTTTTCGGCTCGGCCGAGCTCGTCGCGCAGAGCGGCCACCTCCGCATCGATCAGCGCCAGGCCGCGTTCCGTCACCAGATTGCGGTGATGGCTGATCGGCCGCTCGCCGATGCCGGCGATGGCGTTTTCGCTGTCTTCCTCGCGGGTGAAGGCCCTGCTCATCCGACGAACTTATGCCTGACGCGACGACTCCACAAGCCGTAGCCGGCGAACCGACGTCGGGGCCGATCCTGTATGGCACGAATCCTGCGGCGCGACCGTTGAACGCAAGGAATCTGTGCCGATGTTGAACAGACGAACGCTGCTTGCGCAGACCGCCGGATTTGCCGTCATGGGGCTTTCGCTCGGCAAGGCAGCGGCGAAAAACCTGCCCGGCATCGAGAAAGCCGCGATGCGCGGCGCGATCAACGCGACCGATCTCGGCGTCCGGCCCGGCGCGCTTGACGACCAGAGCAAGGCTTTCACCAAGCTGCTGCGCGATGCGCACGACCGCGACATGGCGGTGTTCCTGCCGCCGGGGACCTATATCGTTTCCAGCCTGTCGCTGCCCGGCCGCGTGCGCCTGTCCGGGGTGCCGGGCGCATCGCGGATCGTCTATGGCGGCAATGGCCATCTCATCATGGCAGAACAGGCCGAGCATATCGAACTCAGCGGGCTCGTGTTCGACGGCAGCAAGCGCTGGATGGGCGACTACACGCAAGGCCTGCTCGATCTGCGCCGCATCGTCCATCTGGTCGTCGACAACTGCCAGATGACCGGCAGCGGCAAGAACGGTCTGGCGCTCGAACACGCCTCGGGCCGCATCGAGCGCTCGGAGATATCCGGCGCAGCCGACGCCGGCATCTATTCGGTCGAGGCCGATGGCCTGGAAATATCAGGCAATAGCGTCTCCGATTGCGCCAATGGCGGCATCCTCGTGCACCGCTGGCAGGCAGCGGAAGACGGCACCATCGTCAGCGGCAACCGCATCGAACGCATCCAGGCGCGCAGCGGCGGAACCGGCCAGAACGGCAATGGCATCAATGCCTTCCGCGCCGGCAACGTCATCATCTCCGGCAATATTGTTTCGGACTGCGCGTTTTCGGCGATCCGCGCCAACAGTGCCAGCAATGTGCAGATCACCGGCAATACCTGCTCGCGCTCGGGCGAAACGGCCGTGTATTCCGAATTCTCATTCGAAGGTGCGATCATCGGCAACAATATCGTCGATGGCGCCGCGAACGGCATTTCGATCGTCAATTTCAACGAGGGCGGCCGCATGGGCGTCTGCTCCGGCAACATCGTCCGCAATCTGTCGACCAGCGGCCCCTACCCTGCCGACGCGCCCGGCTTCGGCGTCGGCATCAGCGTCGAGGCAGACACCGTAGTTTCCGGCAATGTCGTCGAGAATGCGCCGCTCTACGGCATGCAGATCGGCTGGGGACCGTTCATGCGCAATGTGGTCGCCACGGGAAACGTCATCCGCAAGGCCGGGACCGGCATCGTCGTCACCGTGGTCGAAGGTGCCGGGACGGCAATCATCTCCGACAACGTCATCGACGGGGTCCAGAACGGCGCGATCGTCGGCCAACGCTGGACCGAGCCGGTGACCGGCGACCTCGCCGCATCAGGCAATGCCGGCTACGCGCATTTGACCGTCGAGCGCAACCACGTCAGTTGAGGGTGGCCGTCGGCCGGAGCGCGCCAACCTTGGCGCCGATCCGGCTTTCGATGGGCGGATTTGCCTGTTCGACCAGTTTCGCCGCTACCATCTTGTCGGCGTGCAGCAGCTTAGCCAGCACGGCCGCGACCATCGCTTCAGCGGCGCGGCCGGCGCCATCGTCGCATTTCAGCGCGATGCCAAGCCCGAGCTCCGGAAGGGCGGCGCAAAAAACACCTTCGGCGCCTCCCTTGACGAAAATCCGCCCGGGCGCGGCCTCCATCATCGCGACATCGGACCTGCCCGTGCCGGCGACGAAAAACGGCTCGGCCATGCAGGCGGAGAGCAGCCGCTTCGCCGCCCGGGCGCGCACCGGCTCGAAGCCGGCACCTGTCGCCATGCGGGCAAAGCCAAGGGCAAAGCTGCGCAGCGGCACGGCATAGGTCGGAATCGAGCAGCCGTCGGTGCCGCGGTGATCGGCGTCATGGGCAGCACCGGTCACCGCCTGCATCGCTTCGCGCACCATCTCCTGCCAGGCATGGCCAGCCTTGACGTAACCACGATGGGCGATGCCGCTGTGAACGCATGTGCATAGGAAGCCTGAGTGCTTGCCGGAACAATTGTTGTGCAGCGCGCCCGGCACGCTGCCGGCGCGGGCAAGTGCCAGCGTCGCTCCATGGCTCGACGGCCAATGCGCGCCGCATTCGAGTGCCGCCTCGTCCAGGCCGGCCTTCGCCAGCATGGCGCGCGCCAGCTCGACATGTGGCGGCTCGCCGGAATGCGAGGCGCAGGCCAGCGCCAGCTCCCGATCACCGAAGCCGTAGGCATCGGCAGCGCCGCTCTCGACCAGCGGCAGCGCCTGGATCGCCTTGACCGCCGAACGCGGGAACACCGGCTGTGCCGTGTCGCCGATCTCCCAGACAGGCTTGCCATCGGCGTCGAAGACGGCAACAGCGCCGCGATGGGCACTCTCGACGATTGCGCCGCGCAAGACTTCGACCAGAACCGGATTTGCCATGTCACCTCCCGCAAATGCGGGCGGGTTTATCTGATCCTGTCGAGAATGGAAACGTAGTTGGCGACCGCGGCACCACCCATGTTGAAGATGCCGCCGAGTTTTGCTCCCGGCACCTGGATGCCGCCCGCCTCGCCGACAAGCTGCATGGCGCTCAGCACATGCATGGATACGCCGGTGGCACCGATCGGGTGGCCTTTGGCCTTCAGCCCGCCCGACGGATTGACCGGCAACCTTCCATTCTTCGCCGTCTCGCCATCCAGGGCCAGCTTGGCGCCCTCGCCCGGCCTGGCCAGGCCCATCGCCTCATACTCGATCAGTTCGGCGATGGTGAAGCAGTCATGCGTCTCGACGAAGGACAGGTCGCCGAGCGTCACGCCCGCCTGCTTCAGCGCCTGGTTCCAGGCCTGCTCGCAGCCTTCGAAGGCGAGAATGTCGCGCTTCGACATCGGCAGGAAATCCTGCACATGCTCATTGGCGCGGAAGGCGACGGCGCGGCGCATCTTCAGCGCCGTGGCCGTGTCGGCAAGGACAAGCGCGGCGGCTCCGTCTGAAACCAGCGAGCAGTCCGTGCGCTTCAGCGGACCGGCGACGAAGGGGTTTTTTTCGCTTTCCTGCCGGCAGAACTCGTAACCGAAATCCTTGCGCATCTGCGCATAGGGATTGTCGACGCCGTTCTTGTGATTCTTGGCGGCGATCATCGCCAGCGCATCCGACTGATCGCCATAGCGCTGGAAATAGGCTTGGGCGATCTTGCCGAAGACGCCGGCGAAGCCTGCCGGCGTGTCACCGTCCTCCGGCAGATACGAGGCCTTGAGCAGGTTCTTGCCGATCTCGGGACCTGATGTCGTCGTCATCTGCTCGGCGCCGACCACCAGCACGATACGGGCAGCATTGGCGTCGATGGCGCGGATGCCTTGCCTGACTGCCGCCGAGCCGGTGGCGCAGGCGTTCTCGACGCGGGTCGCCGGCTTGAAGCGCAGCCGGTCGTCGGCCTGGAGTACCAGGCTCGCGGTGAAATCCTGGGCGGAAAACCCGGCGTTGAAGTGGCCGAGCACGATTTCATCGACGTCATCCGGACCGATGCCGGCATGATCAAGCGCCTCGACTGCCACCTTGGTGATCAGGCCCTCCAGCGTCTCGCCTTCGAGCTTGCCGAAGCGCGAATGCGCCCAACCGACGATGCATGCTGTCATGGCGATCTCCATTCTGTGGACCCGGGCTACGCGATACTTGCGGCGCGCCCTCAGCATTGTTCAAGCATGAACCGTTCCGCCGGCTTCGTGAAGGGGCCAGAACCGCACAATCGCTTGATCTCGAACATCTGGTCATAGTGCCTGGCTTTTGCCAGCAAATCAGACCGGATTTTTGTTGATTGATGCGTCAATAAAAAATAATCTTGGTGCCAACAGGCCGGAGCAAGAATGCCGAAACTCGGAATGGAACCGTTGCGCCGCAGGGCGCTCATCGACGCAACGATCTCGGCGATCGGCGAGCGCGGTTCGCTCGATGTGACGATGTCGGAAATCGCCGGGCGCGCCGGCGTGTCCTCGGCGCTTGCCCACCATTATTTCGGCGCCAAGGACGAATTGCTGCTGGCGACCATGCGGCACATCCTGAGCGAGCTCACCGCCGATACGCGCCGTGCACTTCGCGCGGCCGGCACGGCGCGCCAGCGCGTCTCGGCGGTGGTCGCGGTCAACTTCTCCGACGTCCAGTTCCAGCCCGAAACGATCGCCGCCTGGCTCGCTTTCTATGTCGAGGCGCAGAAGTCGTCAGCGCTTCGCCGGCTGCTCAAGGTCTATGCGCGGCGGCTGCATTCCAATCTGCTCAGCGGGCTGACCGGCATCCTGCCGAGGAGCGAGGCCGACCGGGTCGCCGAAGCGACTGCGGCGCTGATCGACGGGCTCTATATCAGGCGCGCGCTGAAGGACGGCGTCCCCGATGCCGCGACCGCAATCGCACTGGTCGAGGACTATCTCGAAACGAAGCTCAGCGGACGGCAGAAGCAGTGACATCCAAGCGACCCAACATCCTGATCGTGATGGTCGATCAGCTCAACGGAACGCTGTTCCCGGATGGGCCGGCGGATTTCCTGCACGCGCCGAATCTGACGGCGCTCGCCGCGCGTTCGGCGCGTTTTTGCAACAATTACACCGCCTCGCCGCTCTGCGCCCCGGGCCGCGCCGCATTCATGAGCGGCCAGTTGCCGTCACGCACCGGTGTCTATGACAACGCCGCCGAATTCGCGTCTTCGATCCCGACCTTTGCCCATCATCTGCGCGCCGCAGGTTATCACACCTGCCTCTCCGGCAAGATGCATTTCGTCGGGCCGGACCAGTTGCACGGTTTCGAGGAGCGGCTGACCACCGACATCTATCCGGCCGATTTCGGCTGGACACCCGACTATCGCAAACCCGGCGAGCGCATCGACTGGTGGTATCACAATCTCGGCTCCGTCAGCGGCGCCGGTACTGCCGAGATCACCAACCAGCTGGAATATGACGACGAGGTCGCCTTCTATGCGGTGCAGAAGCTCTACGATTTTGCCCGCGTCTCCGACGATGCCGCACATCGGCCCTGGTGCTTGACGGTTTCCTTCACCCATCCGCACGATCCCTACGTCGCACGGCGGCGCTACTGGGATCTCTACCAGGATTGCCCGGCGCTCGAGCCGGAGGTCGGCTTCATTCCTTACGACAGGCAGGACCCGCATTCGCAGCGGCTCTACCGCGCCAGCGACTATGACAGGTTCGACATCACCGCTGAGCAGATACGCCGCGCGCGGCGCGGCTATTTCGCCAACATCTCCTATCTCGACGACAAGCTCGGCGAATTGATGTCGGTGCTCGAGCACACACACATGCTCGACGACACAACCATCCTGTTTTGCTCGGACCATGGCGACATGCTTGGCGAGCGAGGCCTGTGGTTCAAGATGTGCTTTTTCGAAGGTTCGGCGCGCGTGCCGCTGATGATCGCCGGCAAGGGCGTACACGCCGGGCTGATCGAGACGCCGGTTTCCAATCTCGACGTGACGCCGACGCTTTGCGACCTCGCCGGCATCGACATCAGCGCGATTGCCCCGTGGACCGACGGCCAGTCGCTGCTGCCGTTGCTGAACGGAAAGAAACGCTCCGCGCCGGTGCTGATGGAATATGCCGCCGAAGGCTCCAACGCGCCGATGGTGGCGATGCGCGAGGGCCGCTACAAATTCATCCATTGCGAGATCGACCCGCCGCAACTGTTTGATCTTGAATCGGATCCGCGGGAATTGACCAATCTCGCCGCCGATCCGGCCAATGCGGCTTTGGTGGCCGCTTTCACCGACAAGGTGCGGGCGCGTTGGGACATGGCGGCGTTCGATGCCGCGGTGCGTGCCAGCCAGGCACGCCGCTGGGTGGTCTACCCGGCGCTGCGCAACGGCACCCATTATCCCTGGGAATTCCAGCCGCTGCAGAAGGCATCGGAGCGCTACATGCGCAACCATATGAACCTCGACCTGCTCGAAGAGCAGAAGCGCTTTCCGCGAGGCAAATGATGGCAGACCGTCTCGTCCCCTCGCTCGACCATCTCAGGCAGGCCTATGCCGTCACCTCCAAGGCAACGCAGGTCACGCCGCTGCTGGAATCGGCGGCACTCGCCCGCGAGACCGGCGCGGCCCGCGTCTTCGTCAAGGCCGAATCGCTGCAATGGGCCGGATCGTTCAAGGTGCGCGGCGCCTACTGGCGGCTGAAGAAGCTCTCGCCTGACGAAACCAAAAAGGGCGTCGTCGCCTACTCTTCCGGCAATTTCGCGCAGGGGCTAGCGGCGGCAGGCGAAGCGCTTGGCATTCCCGTCACCATCGTCATGCCGATCGACGCTCCAGCCGCCAAGCGCGACGCCACATCGGGTTACGGCGCGCGCGTGGTGCTGACTGACCATGGCGAGCGCGCGCGTGAGGAAGTCGCCGCCGCCAAGGCGCGCGAGATCGCCTCGAGCGAAGGCCTGGCGCTGCTGCACCCGTTCGACGATCCGGAGATCGTCGCCGGCCAGGCCGGTGCCGGGCTGGAGGCACTCGACCAACTCGCCGCTAGGCAAGCGGAGGTCGATCTCTTGTTCTGCTCAGTCGGCGGCGGCGGCCTGATCGGCGGCGTTTCGCTGGCCTTCCATTACCTGTCGCCCGCCACGGAGATCATCGGCGTCGAGCCCGAAGGTTTTGACGGCATGGGCTCGTCGCTGGCGCATGGCGCCATCGAAACCATGCCGATCGGGCCGAAATCGATCTGCGACGGGCTGATGTCGCGGCGGCCGGGCGACGCGCCGTTCGCAGCGGTGAAGGCGGCTGGCGTTCGCGGCGTCACCGTCGACGATGCTTCGGTGCGGCGCGCAATGCGCATCGCCTTCGAGCGGCTGAAGCTGGTGCTCGAACCATCCGGCGCTGCTTCGCTGGCGGCGTTGCTCGGCGGCAAGGTCGACGCGACCGGCAAGACCGTTCTCGTAGTGGCAACCGGCGGCAACGTCTCGCTGGCCGATTTCATTGCGCATATGAACCACGGGCGCGCATGAACCATGCTTGAAGCGGATTTCGTCATTATCGGCTCCGGCTCGGCCGGCTCGGCCATGGCCTACCGGCTGTCGGAGGACGGCAAGCATTCGGTCATCGTCATCGAATATGGCGGCAGCGATATTGGGCCGCTGATCCAGATGCCGTCGGCGCTGTCGATCCCGCTCAATATGAGCCTCTACGACTGGGGCTTTGCCAGCGAGCCCGAGCCGCACCTCGGTGGCCGCGTGCTGGCGACGCCGCGCGGCAAGGTGATCGGCGGCTCGTCGTCGATCAACGGCATGGTCTATGTGCGCGGCCATGCCCGCGACTTCGACCACTGGGCCGAACAGGGCGCGGCCGGCTGGGGGTTTGCCGACGTGCTCCCCTATTTCAAGCGCATGGAGGACAGCGCAGGCGGCGAGGATGGCTGGCGCGGCCATGGCGGCCCGCTGACTGTGCAGCGCGGCTCGAGGACGAACCCACTCTATGGCGCCTTCGTCGAGGCAGGCCGTCAGGCCGGCTTCGAGCTGACGGACGACTACAATGGCGCGAAGCAGGAGGGCTTTGGGCCGATGGAGCAGACCATCCGCGGCGGCCGTCGCTGGTCGGCGGCGAGCGCCTATCTGAGGCCGGCGCTGAGGCGGAAAAACGTCATCCTGGTCAAGGGTTTCGCCCGGCGGGTGATCATCGAGAATCAACGCGCCACCGGCGTCGAGATCGAAGCGCGCAAACGGATTCAGGTAGTTAGAGCGCGGCGCGAGGTGATCGTTGCCGCATCCTCGATCAACTCGCCCAAGATCCTGATGCTCTCCGGCATCGGCCCCGGCCAGCACCTTAGGGAGAACGGCATTCCGGTGATCGCCGACCGGCCGGGTGTCGGCCGCAATCTGCAAGATCATATGGAGCTCTACATCCAGCAGGAATCGACAAAGCCGATCACGCTGAACTCGGTGCTGAATCCGTTTTCGAAGGCGATGATCGGGGCACAATGGCTGTTCTTCAAATCCGGCCTCGGCGCCACCAACCATTTCGAGGCAGCCGCCTTCGTGCGCTCGCGCGCCGGCGTCGACTATCCCGATATCCAGTATCACTTCATCCCGGCCGCGGTCCGCTATGACGGCAAGGCGGCGGCCAAGGCGCATGGTTTCCAGGCGCATGTCGGGCCGATGCGGTCGAAGTCGCGCGGTTCGGTCACGCTGCGCTCGCCCGATCCCAAATCGAAGCCGGTGATCCGCTTCAACTACATGTCGCATCCGGACGACTGGAAGGAGTTCCGCCACTGCATCCGGCTGACCCGCGAGATTTTCGGGCAAGCGGCCTTCGATCCGTACCGCGGCAAGGAACTGTCGCCGGGCGCGCATATACAATCGGATGACGAACTCGACGCCTTCATTCGCGATCACGCCGAAAGCGCCTACCATCCTTGCGGCACCTGCAAGATGGGCCGTGCCGATGATGCGATGAGCGTCGTCGATCCCGAATGCCGCGTCATCGGCATCGAAGGGCTGCGGGTCGCCGATTCCTCGATCTTCCCGCGCGTCACCAACGGCAATCTCAACGCGCCGTCGATCATGACTGGCGAGAAGGCCGCCGACCACATTCTCGGGCGCACGCCGCTGCCACCTTCCAACCAGGAACCATGGATCAATCCGCGCTGGCAGGTGTCGGACAGATAGGCCATGATCCGGCGGACGCATATTCCGCATGCCGCGACAAGACGATTTGGAGAACAGTCATGCGCGCCCAGCCAACGGCATCGCATTATGTCAATGGCCGCTATATCGACGACGAGCGCGGCGCAGCGCTGCCGGTTATCTATCCGGCAACCGGCGAGACCATCGCCATGCTGCGCTCGGCGACGCCAAACGTGCTGGAGCTCGCGATCGAGGCGGCGCGTGCGGCACAACCGGCCTGGGCGCGGCTGAAGCCGGTCGAGCGCGGCCGCATCCTGCGCCGTGCCGCCGACATTCTGCGCGCGCGCAATGCCGATCTGGCGCGCATCGAGACGCTGGATACCGGCAAGCCTATCCAGGAGACGCTGGTTGCTGACGCCCCGTCGGCGGCCGACTGCCTGGAATATTTCGGCGGCGCCGTTGCCGCCTTTAATGGCGAGGCCGTCGATCTCGGCGGGCCCTTTGCCTATACCAAGCGCGAGGCGCTCGGCGTCTGCGTCGGCATCGGCGCCTGGAACTACCCGATCCAGATCGCCGGCTGGAAATCCGCACCCGCCCTCGCCATGGGCAATGCGATGGTGTTCAAGCCGTCGGAGAACACGCCTCTTTCAGCGCTGGCGCTCGCCGAAATCTATACCGAGGCCGGGCTGCCCGATGGCCTGTTCAATGTCGTCCAGGGTTTCGGCGATGTCGGCGCCGGGCTTGTCGGACATGATGTCGTCGCCAAGGTCTCGGTGACCGGCTCGGTGCCGACCGGCCGCAAGGTGCTGTCGCTCGCCGGCTCGAAGATGAAGCACGCGACGATGGAGCTCGGGGGCAAGTCGCCGCTGATCGTCTTCGAAGACGCCAACCTCGAAAATGCCATCGGCGGCGCGATGCTCGGCAATTTCTATTCGACCGGCCAGATCTGCTCCAACGGCACCCGGGTCTTCGTGCAGAGCGGCATCCATGACCGTTTCGTCGAGAGGCTGACCGAACGGACGAAGAAAATCCGCATCGGCGATCCGCTCGATCCGGACACGCAGATGGGGCCGCTGGTCTCGAAGGCGCAGCACGACAAGGTGGTCTCTTACATCAAGGCCGGCAAGCAGGATGGCGCGGTGCTCGCCTGCGGCGGCAACGTGCCTTCGCTGCAGGGTTTCCAGGGTGGCTTCTTCGTCGAGCCGACGGTGTTCACCGGTGTCACCGACACGATGCGCATAGCGCGCGAGGAGATTTTCGGACCGGTGATGAGCGTGCTGAAGTTCGACAGCGAGGACGAGGTGATCGAGCGCGCCAACGATACCGAATTCGGCCTCGCCGCCGGCGTGTTCACCCGCGACCTGGCGCGCGCCCATCGTGTCATCGCCGAACTGCAGGCCGGCACCTGCTGGATCAACGCCTACAATCTGACGCCGGTCGAAATCCCCTTCGGCGGCTTCAAGCAGTCCGGCATCGGCCGCGAGAACTCGCTCGCGGCGCTAGCGCTCTATTCGCAGCTGAAGTCGGTCTATGTCGAGACCGGGGATGTCGCCAGCCCGTACTGATCCTTGCGGGCCGTGCCGTCGAGATACTGGGTCAGCGCGCAGACGAGATGATAGAAGATGCTGGCCGGCACCTCGTTTGCCAGCGAGCGGCCACGCTCGTCGATGCGGTCGATCCACAGGCCGAGCGGTGCCGGATTGATGTGCCAGCGGAACAGCCGGCCGACCCGCGCCTCGATTTCCGGCTTCAGGTCGGGACCCCCCGAACCGTCCAGCGCGATCGCCGCCTTGATCGCTTCGGCCTGCGGCCAGCTGCGCGAGACACGGTCGAGCGGCAGTCCTTGCCGCGAGACGGCGCCGTAGGCGAGGCCCGTGGCGCGGTTCAGGCCATTGGCGATCGCCGACGCGTAGAGCTTCCTGGCGAGGCCGGTCAAGTCGCTCTGGCGGCTGCGACCGGCGAAGTCGACCAGCAGCGAGGCCCATTCGAAATGATGGCCCGGTTCGGTCCAGGTGCCCTTCTCGCCAGGGGCCGGCCGCCATTCATCGTCGAAATACTCGCCAAGGGTCCAGCTTTCCGGGTCGAAGAAATGGCTGCGGAACAGATCGACGATGCGCGCGGCGCGGCGGAGATGAGCGCGCTCGCCGGTCGCCTGATGCCAGGCCAGGAACGCCTCGAGCAGATGCATGTGCGGGTTGGAGCGGCGCTCGCCCTCGCCGCTCGAGGTCTCGCGGAAGCCGGTCAGGCGTTCGTCCTCGAGATGCGCGTCGATGAACGCAAAGGTCTCCTCGCCAAGCCGCAACGCATCGGGATTGCCGCACATATGGGCATGCGCCAGCGCCAGGAGCACGCAGGAATGATCGTAAGCATCCTCGGCGCCGTCGGCGACGGTGCCGTCGATGTTGAGGGTGCGTACCCAGCCGCCATTGTCGGTACGTCCGTGCCTGGCCATGAATTCGAGGCCGTGGCTGATCAGCCGATCGGCCGGGCCGTTCCAGCCGCGCGCCTTGGCGACGGCGAAGGCGTAGATCTGCCTGGCCTGCGTGCGCATGCGTTTGGGTTTCATCAGCGGGGCGGCATCGAAGCCGAGCGCTTCGTGGAAACCGCCATGGCGCTCATCGACGCCGACCGTCGACCACAACGGCACCGTCTCCTCGAACAGCCAATGGTGCACGCGGCGCTGCCAGGCGCCGCTTTCGATGACGCGATCGTCGGCGGGCGTGAACCTGGTCTCAAGGCGACCGCTCTTTTCGAGCTGCTCGACGATTTTTTTGACATTTTGGCTGTGGCTGACCGGCGCGACGAAAGTGGCGTCGGCGGTCGACACGATGGCAACGTCCTTCAGGCCAATGGCCGACAGCAGGCGACCATCGCTGCGGATATAGGAGTTCTCGCAATCGATGGCGACAACATCGCCGACGATGACATTGCCCTGCCTGTCGGAGGGGCCGACGTCGAGCAGCGATTGCCAGGAGCCAAGATCGTTCCAGCGAAAGCCCGCCGGCACCATGGCGATGCCGCTGGCGCGCTCCATGATCGCATAGTCGATCGATGTCGATGGGATGGCGGCATAGAGCTCCAGAGGCATATAGAGGCCGGAAAGGTCTGATGTCGCCGCCTGATAAGCAGCCTCGGTGGCGCTCCAGATGTCGGGCTGGAAAGCCATGAATGCGTCGCGCATGGCGCTGGCGCGAAACAGGAAGATGCCGGTGTTCCAATAGAAGTTACCGGCCTCGAGATAGCTCTGCGCCGTGGCGAGATCGGGTTTTTCGACGAAACGCGAGACGTCGCAGATGCCGTCCCGCTCGCCGGCCACCTCGATGTAGCCATAGCCGGTCTCGGGTTGCGCGGGCTTGATGCCGAAAACCACCAGCCTGCCGTCGCGCGCCGCCGCGGTGCCGGCTTCGACGCTCTGCCAGAATTGCTGCGCCGTCGCGATCTCGTGGTCGGAGGGCACCACCAGCACCAGGCTGTCGCCGAATTCCGACAAGGTGCGCAGGCTTGCCAAGGCAACGGCCGCGGCAGTGTTGCGGCCGGTTGGCTCGAACAGCGGGCCGCCGCCGGAAAGCTCGAGACCGGCAATATCGGCATGAACGCGGTCGGCGTGCCTTTCCGAGGCAATCAGGAAGACCGGCGTTTCGCCCTTCGGCCGTGCGGTCAGCCGCCGCAGCGTCTTGGCCAGCATCGAGCCGTCGCCGGAGAAATCATGGAACTGCTTGGGATTATCCTCGCGCGACAGCGGCCACAGCCGCGAGCCGACGCCGCCACTCATCACAAAACTGACGATCCGTTCGGTCATGAAGACGAGCCCCGCTCAAAAGGTCTGGTTGTAGGCGCCGACTTCGGGGCTGCGGCGCAGCACCGCATCGACGGCTTCGAACATCTGCCGGCGCCGCTCGGATGATACCGGGCTCTCCACCACCACCACAAGCTCCGGCTTGTTCGATGATGCCCGCACCAGCCCCCAGGTACCATCCTCCGCCACGACCCTGACGCCGTTGACGGTGATCAGTTCGGCGATCTTCTGGCCGGCGAAGACCGCGCCGTCGTTCTTCATCTTGCGAAAATCGCTTACGACGCGCTCGACGACGCCGTATTTGAGCTCGTCGGCGCAGTGTGGCGACATGGTCGGCGTGCCGAAGGTCAGCGGCAGATCGCGGTAGAGATCGGCCATGCTGCTTTGCGGGCTGCGATCCAGCATCTGGCATATGGCGATGGCCGTTACCAGGCCATCGTCATAGCCGCGGCCGATCGGCGGATTGAAGAAGAAATGGCCCGATTTCTCGAAACCGGCGGCGGCGCCGAGTTCGGCGACGCGCCGTTTGATATAGGAGTGACCGGTTTTCCAATAGTCGGTGACCGCGCCATTTTCCCGCAACGCCTTGTCAGTCATGAACAATCCGGTCGACTTGACGTCGACGACGAAAGTCGAGCCGGGATAGAGGTGCGAAATGTCGCGCGCCAGCATGACACCGACCTTGTCGGCGAAGATCTCGTTGCCCTCATTGTCGACCACGCCGCAGCGGTCGCCGTCGCCATCGAAACCGAGCCCGACATCGGCGCCCGTTTCCAGCACCTTGTCGCGAATGGCGTGCAGCATCTGCATGTCTTCGGGGTTGGGATTGTAATTGGGAAACGTATGATCGAGCTCGACGTCGAGCGGGATCACGTCGCAGCCGATCCTTTCCAGTGCCTCGGGAGCGAAAGCCCCAGCGGTGCCGTTGCCGCAAGCGGCCACCACCTTGAGGTTCCTCGAGATACGCTTTCCCGCTGTCAGATCGTCAAGGTAGGTTTTGCGGAAGTCCGCAACGAAGTCATAGGAGCCGCCACCTACAAGATCGAAATCGCCGGACAGCACGATCGCCTTCAACGCACTCATCTCCTCCGGACCAAAAGTCAGCGGGCGCGCCGCGCCCATCTTGACGCCGGTCCAGCCATTCTCGTTGTGCGAGGCAGTGACCATGGCGACGGACGGCGTGTCGAGCGCGAACTGGGCGAAATAAGCCATCGGCGACAGGGCCAGCCCGACATCCTTGACCCGTGCGCCGGCTGCCATCAGCCCGGAAACCAGCGCCAGCTTTATGGCAAGCGAATAGGAGCGAAAATCGTGACCGGTGACGATGTCCGGTCCGGCGCCCAGGCGACGGATCAGCGTGCCGAGCCCCATGCCGAGCGCCTGGACCCCGATCAGATTGAGTTCCGGCGTTCCGTTCGAGCCGGGATGGCCGAACCACCAGCGCGCATCATATTCGCGAAACCCGGACGGCTTGATCAGCGCCGAGGTTTCAAACTCAAAAGTGTTTGGTCTGACATCGCTAACGATCTTCATCGACAAGGCTGCAAACTCCAGGCTGCTGAATCAGGTGCTTCGAGGCAAGGCGACGGTTACCCAGAAGCCCTTTAAGCCGTGTTTGTGCGACAGGAAACTGAAACCTGTATGACGTGGCGGCGAAAGCGAAAGAAATGCGACAGAAGCGCCTCCATTGGCGCTTGCAGTAACCAAACGCGGCGGCTATAAGCCCGCGGTCTGGTCACGGAGTGTAGCGCAGCCTGGTAGCGCACATCGTTCGGGACGATGGGGTCGCAGGTTCAAATCCTGCCACTCCGACCAGAAAAAACAGCGGCTTAGCTGTTTTTGTTCCCGAAACAACCACTATCCGCCGCAGTTCTGATCAATCGCGCTATGCGCTCAGGCGAAATCGCGTGACATCGATGGCCGCGGCCATCAGTGTCTGTGTGTAGGTTGCCTGCGGATTGCTGAAGATCGCCTCGGCCGGTCCCTCCTCGACGATCTTGCCCTGTTTCATGACGATGATGTAGTCGGCCATGGCGCGCACGACGGCGAGGTCGTGGCTGATGAACAGATAGGACAGCTCGTGGTCGGCCTGCAGCTTGCGCAGCAATTCGACGATCTGCTTCTGCACGGAGCGGTCCAGCGCCGAGGTCGGCTCGTCCAGCACCACCACTTTAGGCTTGAGTATCATGGCGCGCGCAATGGCGATGCGCTGCCGCTGGCCGCCGGAGAATTCGTGCGGATAGCGGTTGCGCGTGTTCGGGTCGAGCCCGACTTCTAGCAATGCATCGACCGCGCGGAGATCGCGCTGCCTGCCCGACAGATTGGGCTCGTGGACCAGCAGCCCCTCGGTGATTATCTGGCCGACGGTCATGCGTGGCGACAGCGAGCCAAATGGATCCTGGAAGACGAGCTGTAATTCGCGCCGCAGCGGCCGCATCGCCTGGCGATCGGCGTGGGAAATGTCGCGGTCGCCAAGCCGGATGATGCCGTCGCTGGGCAGGAGCCGCAGCAAGGCGCGGCCGAGCGTCGATTTTCCCGAGCCGGATTCGCCGACGATGCCGATCGTCTGGTTGCGCTTCAGCCGTATCGAAATGCGATCGACGGCGCGCAGCAGCAGCGGCTCGCCGCCAAGAAATCCGCCGCCGATCTTGAAGGTCACCTCGACGTTCCTGCCTTCAAGCAGGACAGGGGCATTCGGAGCCGGCGGCGCCTTGGTGCCGGTCGGTTCGGCGGCAAGTAGCATCTTGGTGTAGGCGTGCTGCGGGTTGGCGAAGATCGCTTCCGCCTCGCCCTCCTCGACCACCTCGCCATAGCGCATCACATAGACCCGATCGGCAAAGCGCCGGACGATGCCGAGATCGTGGGTGATGAAGACGATCGCCATGCCGAGCTTGCGCTGCAATTCGGCGAGTAGCATGAGGATCTGCGCCTGGATGGTGACGTCGAGCGCGGTCGTCGGCTCGTCGGCGATCAGTATGTCGGGGTCGTTGGCCAGCGCCATGGCGATCATGACGCGCTGGCGCTGACCGCCCGACAATTCGTGCGGGTAGGATTTCATCCGCCGCTCCGGATCGGGAATATGGACCAGCCGCAGCAGCTTGAGCGCCTCCTCGCGCGCGGCGGCGGCGCCAAGTCCGCGATGCTTGCGGATCGGCTCAATCAACTGGTTGCCGATCGAATAGAGCGGGTCGAGCGACGTCATCGGCTCCTGGAAGATCATGCTGATCTTGCGGCCGCGTATCTTGTTGAGCTCGGGCTTGCTCAAGCTCAAAAGATTGCGGCCGCGATAATCGACGGTGCCGGTGGCTTCGCCGTTCGAGGCGAGCAGGCTCATCGCCGCCATCATCGTCTGGCTCTTGCCGGAACCGGATTCGCCGACGACGGCGACGGTCTCGCCTGATTTGACGTGGATATTGATGCCCTTCACCGCCTCCACCACACCGTCGAGGGTGCGGAAGCGGACCCGAAGGTCCTTGACGCTGAGGATGGTTTCGGAAGCAGCCATCTCTCAACGATCCTTCGGGTCGAGCGCGTCGCGCAGGCCGTCGCCGACGAAATTCAACGCGAACAACGTCGAGACGAGAAAGAATGCCGGGAACAAAAGCAGCCAGTTGGCCGAGCCGATGTTCTGGGCGCCGACCGAGATCAGCACGCCCCAGCTTGTCATCGGCTCCTGGACGCCGAGCCCGAGGAACGACAGGAAGCTTTCCAGGATGATGACCTGCGGCACCAGCAGCGTCATGTAGATCACCACCGGCCCGAGCAAATTGGGGATGACGTGGCGCAGCAAAATGCCACGCTGTCCGACGCCCATCGCCTCTGCCGCCTGGACATATTCCTGCCGGCGGATCGACAGCGCCTGTCCGCGCACGATACGCGCCATGTCGAGCCACAGCACCGCGCCGACGGCCAGGAACATTAGCACGAAGTTTCTGCCGAAAAACACAACCAGCATGATGACGAAGAAGATGAACGGCAAAGAATAGAGCACGTCGACGACACGCATCATCACCTCGTCGACCCTGCCGCCGGCAAGGCCGGCGGTGGCGCCGTAGAGCACGCCGATGACCACGGCCACAATGCCGGCAAGCAATCCGATGGCCAGCGATATGCGCCCGGCCATCAGCGTTCGCGATAGCAGATCGCGGCCGGTGTTGTCGGTGCCGAACAGGAAATATTGCTGCTTGATCGAGGCACTCATCACCATTTCGAGACCATCCGGCGATTTGCTCTCGATCTTTGTGTCATCAAAGGTATCGGAACGATCAAGGTAGCGAATGTTGCGGTCGTCGATCGGCTTGGACGATCTGACGGTAACGAACACACGGCTGCCCTCCTGCCGCCAATCCTTGATGTCGACGCGCATACGCCTGATCGCCTCATCGAGAGCGCCTTCGATCATGTCGGCCTGCGGATAGGCGGAGAAGCTCGGCGGCGTGCGCACATAGTCGGCATAGATGGTGGTATACTGGTGCGGCACGAAATAGGGCCCAAACACACTGATGACGGTGATGAAGGCAAGATAATACAGACTGAACATGGCCGCGCGATTGGCCTTGAGGCGCGCCCAGGCGTCACCCCACAGGGATCGGCCGACGACCGGTGCGGCAACTGCGATATCAGTCATAGCGCACCCTCGGATCGACGACACCATAGAGGACGTCGACGATCAGGTTGAAGACAATAGTGAAGAGCGCGATGACCACCACCGTCCCCATAACCAGAGTGTAGTCGCGGTTGAGCGCGGCAACGACAAAATGGCGGCCGATGCCCGGTATAGAGAAGATGGTCTCGACGATGATCGAGCCGGTGAGAAGGGCTGCAGCTGCCGGACCGGTAAAGGAGACGATCGGCAGGATGGCGCCGCGCAGCGCATGCTTGACGACGACTGACCAGTCGGACAGGCCGAGAGCGCGCGCGGTACGGATGTGATGCGAGTGCAGCGATTCGATCATCGAGCCGCGCATCAGGCGGGCAACGATGGCGATCTGCGGCAGAGCGAGCGTCAGTACCGGGCCGACCTTGTTGATAAGGGCTCCATCGCCCCAGCCACCGATCGGCAGCAGCTTCCAGGTCAATCCGAATACAAGCTGGATTACCGGGGCGATGACGAAGGTCGGAATGGTGCTGCCGGCGGTCGCCAGCGCGATCACCGAATAGTCGGCAAGCTTATTCTGGTTGAGCGCCGCAACAGTGCCGAGCACGCTGCCGAGCAGCAGCGCCAGAACGAGTGCCGAAGCGCCGAGTTGGATCGAGATCGGCAGGCCCTCCCTGAACAACTCGCCGACGGTAAAATCCGGCATGTTGTAGCTGGGACCGAAATTGCCGCGCAGAAGATTGCCCAGATAGTGGACGTACTGCAACCAGAGCGGATCATTGAGGCCGAACTGGGCTTCGAGATTGGCCCTGATCTCGGGGCTCAGACCCCGCTCCTGGTTGAACGGGCCGCCCGGCGCGACACGTATCAGGAAGAACGCTATGGTCACGATGACGAACAGCGTCGGAATGGCGGTCAGAAGCCGCCGGAATACGTAACGCAGCATCGGTGCCCCGCTTGATCCAGAGCGCGCGTCCAGCTGGACGATTGCGCTCTAGCCTTCAAATCTTCGCACCGACATTGCCGAAAATCTATTCCGGTTCCCGGGCCGATGCGATGGCAAACCAGCGCCGCCGCGCATTGAGTTGCGCGGCGGCCCAGCGAAGGATCAGTCCTTGCTGATGAAGCGGGACGGATGGATGTCCATCACATTGTCGTCGAAGCCATGCAGCTTCGAGGAAACGATATCGTGGTAGCTGTAGTAGAGAAGTGGGATCTCGCCGACATCGTCGACGAGGATGCGCTCGGCTTCGGCGAGTTTCTTCATACGCTCTTCGGGCTTGCCGCCCGCGGCGGCCGCCTCGTCCATGGCTGCCTCGAATTTCGGACTGTTGTAAACCGAATAGTTGTTGCCGCTGGCCTTGCGAGAGATGCCGAGAAAGGTCTCCGGATCCTTGTAGTCGGCGATCCAGGCGGCACGCGCCACGTCATAGTCACCCTTTTGCTCGAGGAAGGAGTAGTGGGTCTTGGTGTCGGTGTTGAGCAGCGTGACCTCGACGCCGAGCGGCTTCAGCTGTTCTTGGATGGCGACAGCGGTGTTCTTGTGGTTCTCCGAAGTGTTGTAGCGGATCTGCATCTTCAGCGGATGCTCGGGCGTATAGCCGAGCTTCTCCAGGATTTTCTTGGCTTCATCTTCGCGGTCGATCTGCGGCATGTCGGCGTATTTTGCCAGTGCCGGCGTGTAGCCTTCGATGCCCGGAGGTACCATCGAATAGCCGGGCAGCATCGAATTCTGCCAGACTTTTTCGGCCAGGAAGTCGCGATCGATCGCCATAGAGATGGCGTTGCGCAGTTCGACATTGTCCCACGGCGCCTTGTCGGTCTTGATCGCATAATAGTAGATGCCGAGATATGGCCCGACGCGGACCTGGTCGCCGAATTTGGCCTTGAGATCGGCGAGTTGTTCGGTCGGCAGGTCACCGTAACTGTCGAGTTCGCCGGCCTCGAACCGCTTCATCGCAGACGAGCGATCCTCGGTCGGGATGTAGTTGACCACGTCGAACTTGACGCTCGCGGCGTCCCAGAATTTCGGATTCTTGACCAGCTTCAGATGGTCGTTGGGAATCCACTCCGCCGCTGTAAAGGCCCCGTTGGAGACCAGCTTGCCTGCCTTGATCCAGTCGGCGCCAAGCTTTTCGATGGACGCCTTGTTAACCGGATAGGTCGCCTGATGGGTCAGCATCTCCAGGAAGTAAGGCGTTGGCGCCTTGAGCGTGACTTCGAGAGTATTTGCGTCAATCGCCTTGACGCCCATATCCTCCGGCTTGCCCTTCTTGGTGTTGACTTCCTCGGCACCCTTCACGGGATAGAGCATGGAAGCGTATTCGGCAGCGGTGGCCGGATCTTCCAGCCGACGGAACGAATAAACGAAGTCGTCCGCCGTCACCGGGCTGCCATCCGACCAGAGGCCGTCCTTGCGCAGCTTGAAGGTGTAGACAGTGCCGTCGTCGGAGACCGTCCAGCTTTCGGCGGCACCCGGAATGAGGTTCGTCTTCTGGTCGTGCATGACGAGGCCCTGGAACAGGTCGCGTATGATATCGGCTTCGTAGACCGTCGAGGTCTTGTGTGGATCGAGCGTCTCCGCTTCGGCGGCGGCTCCGCGGTTGTAGACGGTCTCGGCGAAAGCCGGCGTGTAGAACGTACCGGCGGCCAAGGCCATAGTCGTGGCGAGTACCGTCGCCTTCAGCACATGTTTCAACATGGAGTTCTCCCTAATGACGTCGCCCTTCAGCCACGTCTCTAAGCGTTGACGCCCCGAAACCGATTGGCTGGTTCCTTTCGAGCGCGCAGCCGGTTCCCTTTCCGGCAGCTGGTGGCCAAACAGTAACGTGGAGATTTTTTATTTCAACAGTCTCTCGGGGTCACCCAAAGTAAGGCGCCGGGATAGTCGCCTTGCGAACGGCCAATCAATGATCGAACCATGGGCTTGGCTGCGTTTCATCGCCCAGAAAACGCCCGTGCGTGGGAGATAATCTGGCGGATCATTTCAGTTTGCGGGAATGTCTTAATTGGTTCTTAGTCAACCACGGGTTACATATTTGGACGGGTTCGGCACATCCCTCTTAAGTTCCGTGGACAAGGGCAATGGATAAGACAGACAGTAAAGCTGTCTCATTAGCGGCAAAAAACACGTGTCGAATAAGGACAAATCTACGCAAAATTGGAGATGAGTCCGGAACTTCCGCGATCGAATTTGCCCTGCTTTCACCGGTCTTCATCCTGCTCCTGCTCGGAATGGTTGCATATGGTATCTATTTTGGTGCAAGCAACTCCTTACAGCAGATCGCCGCCGATGCCGCCCGCACTGCGATTGCCGGATTGAACCAAACCGAGCGCCAGGCGCTGGTGGCGAGTTTCGTCAAAAACAATGCCAGTGGATACCCGTTCGTCGATTCCGGCAAGCTGACATATCAGGCGACGGACAGCACGGCCGATGGAAATCAGTTCGTCGTGTCGATCCAGTACGATGCGAGCAACCTGCCGATCTGGAACCTGTTACCGAGCCTTGCGATGCCGCAAACCACGATCTCACGCAGGTCGACCATAAGGATTGGAGGCATTTGAATGTCGCAGTTCTTGCTGAGGGGCATCGGGCGGATCGCTCGCTCGCTGGTTGGCGACGAGAAGGCGAACTTTGCCGTCATGACGGCGCTGATAGCGCCATTCGCCCTGGGGCTTGCGGCCTTCGCCGTCGACGAAGGTTCGATCTACACGGAGCGCAGGGAAGCCCAGGCGATGACGGATCTGGCGGCGATCACCGCGGCGTCGAACATCAACAATATGGAAGCCGCGGCAGTAACCACGCTCAGTGACAACCGAATGCCCGGCATCATTGTTCAAAAGCCAGGTCAGACAATCGTCCCCACGGCTGGGAAAACCGTCGTGTCCGTCACCGGCGGTCGATACTCAGCGGCTTCCTCCGTTGGTGTCGACAAGCGCTTCGAAGCCGGTAAAACGCCGTACAACGCCGTTCGCGTCACTCTGCACAAAATCCCCGCCCGGTATTTCGCCAGTTCGCTCATCCCTACTCCGGTTATCGGCACCGAAGCCATTGCCAGCGTGACCCCGCAAGCGATGTTCTCGGTCGGGTCAAGGCTCCTCAGCGTCAATGGTGGCATCCTTAACGCGCTTCTAAGCAAGTTGCTGGGCGGCAACATCTCGCTCAGCGTCATGGACTACAACGCGCTGATCTCGGCCGACGTCAACGTGCTTTCGTTCGTCGATGCCCTTGCCGTACAGTTGCAACTGACAGGTGTCAGCTATTCCGACGTGCTGGCGTCAAAAGCGACGGTAGGCCAGATCGCGACCGCCATGGCCAATGCGTCCGGGTCGGGCAGCGCCAGCAAACTTGTGCTGCAGACGATCGCGTCAAGGGCCACGAACACGGTCAAGATACCCCTCAGTCATCTTATCGATCTTGGCCCGATCGGTAAGCTCGGCCTCGGACAAAAGTCTCCCGGCTTTTCCGTCGACGCAAGCGCGATGGGCATGCTGGGTGCCGCCGCCTCGCTGGCCAATGGCTCAAACCAGGTCCAGGTCGATCTCGGCGCCACTATTCCGGGACTTACCTCCACTACGCTCGCCATCGCCATCGGTGAACCGATGCAATATTCACCCTGGCTGGCCGTAGGTGAAAAAGGCACCGTGGTGCGCACCGCGCAGACACGAATCAAGCTGGTCACCACAGTCGGCATCGGCAATTCCAATCTCGGCGGCGGCATCAGTCTGCTGTCCGTCAATCTGCCTCTGCATGTCGAAGTCGCCTATGCGGAAGCCAAGCTGACTGACATCAGCTGCCCGACGGGCCGGCCGGATAGCATCAAGGTCTCGATCGCCGCGCAGCCTGGCGTGGCCTCGCTGCACCTTGCCGCCAGCGACGCAGACAACAATCCATCGGCCTTCGCCGATTTCAGCAATCCGCAATCGTTCTCCGACACCACGATTGCCCAGGTAAGCGTGAAGCTTCTGCTGCTAACCCTCAATCTGCTCGATGTGAAGGGTTCTTCATCACTTGCCATCACCAACAACGATCCGACCACATTGACCTTCGACAGCACCGATATCGCCAACAAGACGATAAAAACTGCCGCCACAAAAAACCTGACGCAATCGCTCACGACATCGCTGGTCAGTGGCCTCTCGCTCTCCGTCAATGCACTGGGCCTCGGGCTGGACGTGACGGCCCTGCTCGGAACGGTTAAGCCGGCGGTGGTAACGGTTCTGAACGGCGTGACGGCGCCGGTCGACGCACTGGTCTACAACGTGCTTGCGGCGGTCGGCGTGCATGTCGGCGAGGCCGATGTGCGGGTTGTCGGCGCGACTTGCGGGCGCTCCGTGCTTGTTCAATGAGATGATGAAATAGAGCTCAGCCGATCTGGCCGAAGAAGCAGCCCAGCGGCGGCAGCGACAGAGTTCTTTCCTGCAAGACGCCCGCCGCACCGCCAAGATCTCTCGGCTCAATCGCTTCCAGATCCGGTGGCAATTGCCAGCCGGCCGGCTCGTCGGCGAAATTGAAGACACACAGCAGCTTTTCGTCACCGCCTTCGCGAATGAAAGCAAGGACGTCGCCTTCGGCATCGAGGAACCGGATCGAGCCTCGAACCAGCGCCGGATGCTGCTTGCGCAAGGCCAGCATCGCCCGGTAGCTCGCCAGGACGGAGGTTTGCTCGCCATTCTGGACGTCGACCGCCCGGGCGCGATGGCTTGCCGGGACCGGAAGCCACGGCTTGCCGGTTGAAAAGCCGGCATTGTCGACGCCAGCCTCCCAGACCATCGGCGTTCGGCACCCATCCCGCCCCTTGATTGCCGGCCAGAAGCGGATGCCGAAGGGATCGCGCAAATCCTCGAACGCCAGTTCGGCCTCCTCCAGCCCGAGTTCTTCGCCCTGGTAAAGGCAGATCGATCCGCGCAAGCAGGAAAGCAGCACGATCGAGAATTTCGCCACCCTGTGCGGATCGCCGCCCGGCCTTGTCCATCGACTGACATGGCGCACGACATCGTGGTTGGAGAACGCCCAGCAAACCCAGCCGTCGAACACCTTACTCTCGAAGGCCTCGACACAGCCACGCACGTGCGACGCCGAGAATTGCGGGCCGAGCAGATCGAACGTGTAGGACATTTGGAGCTTGTCGCCACCGCCGGTATAGGCGGCGAGTGTCTGCAAGGAACGAGTTTCGTCGCCAATCTCGCCGACAGCGACGCGGCCTTCATATTCGTCAAGCAAGGCCCGGAAGCGCTTGAGAAAAGCAAGGTTTTCCGGCTGGCTCTTGTCGAACAGATGCTCCTGGTAGAGATAGGGGCTGGTTGCCGTATTGGTGCCGGCGACGCTTTCCGCCAAAGGCGGGTTGCTGCGCAGCCAGCGGTCGTGGACGTAATAGTTGACCGTATCCAGCCGGAAACCGTCGACGCCGCGCTCGAGCCAGAACCGCACCGTTTCCAGCAAGGCGTCCTGCACCTGCGGGTTGTGGAAATTCAGATCCGGCTGCGAGGCGAGGAAATTGTGCAGGTAATATTGCCTGCGCGTCGCATCCCACTCCCAGGCCGGGCCGCCGAACAGCGACAGCCAATTATTGGGGGCGGTGCCGTCGGGCTTCGCATCGGCCCAGACGTACCAGTCGGCCTTGGGGTTGTCGCGGCTCGTGCGGCTTTCGACGAACCATTCGTGCCGATCCGATGAGTGCGACAGGACCTGGTCGATGATCACCTTCAGGCCGAGCCGGTGTGCCTCGGCAACCAGCGCGTCGAAATCCTCTGATGTGCCGAACATCGGATCGACAGCGCAGTAATCCGAAACGTCGTAACCCATATCGGCCATTGGTGACTTGAAGAAAGGCGACAGCCAGACTGCGTCGACCCCGAGCGATGCGACATGGGCCAGCCTCGAGGTGATGCCGCTGAGATCGCCGCTGCCGTCGCCTGTCGTGTCCTGGAAGGAGCGCGGGTAGATCTGGTAGATGACGCAGCCGCGCCACCATTCGGCATTGTCAGCCATCATGGCTTCCCCCTGCGCCCGCCCGCGCTGTCCTGCTTTCGATGATCAACATGACCGTTCGCCCAGGCACCGGCCGTGAGATGTCGCCAGTATCCGTTTCGATGGCTGGGCGCCAATGAAAACCCGCCCGTTCCGGCAGCGTGAACACGCAGGCTCGGCGGTCGCCATTGATGACCACCGCAAGGCGACCGTCCTCATTGCCTCCGAGCACCATGACCAGCCGATGTCGCCTAGGGTCGTGCCAGGCTGCTTCATCGAGCGGCATGCCGGTTTCCGTCAGCCAGGCGACGTCAGGTATTTGCGAGCCGGCCGGCAGCTCTCCGGTGAGGAAGTTGGTGTCCGAAAGCGCCGGCGCGGCACGACGCATCTTGGCGAGCAGAGCCGTGTACCGCTCCAGCGCCCGGTCGCGCCCGGACCAGTCGAGCCAGGTAATGTCATTGTCCTGCGCGTAGGCGTTGTTGTTGCCGCGCTGCGTGCGGCCGAACTCGTCTCCGGCCGTCAGCATGATCGTGCCGCGCGAGGCAAAGAGCGTCGCCAGCAGCGCGCACTGGTCATCGAAACGGGCCGTAACGATTGACTGGTCGTCGGTCTGACCCTCGACGCCATTGTTCCAGGACAGGTTGTCATCGTGACCATCCCGGTTCTGTTCGCCGTTGGCCTCGTTGTGCTTGTGCTCGTAGGCAACGATATCGGCCAGCGTCATGCCGTCATGCGCAGCGATGAAATTGAGGCTTCGGCTCGTTGTCTGGCCTGCTTTGGAAAAGACGTCGGACGAACCGGCAAGCCGCGTCGCCAGCGCACCGATCATGCCGCCGTCGCCGCGCCAGAAGCGGCGGATATCGTCACGGTATCTGTCGTTCCATTCTAGGAAGGGCGGCGGAAAATTGCCGAGCTGATAGCCATCCGGTCCGACATCCCAAGGCTCGGCGATCAGCACCCGGTCGCCAAGAACAGGGTCGTTGCGAATGGCGTTCAGCAGCGGCGCATCGGCGTCGAAAACGCCGTCGCCGCGGCCGAGGATCGGCGCCAGGTCGAAGCGGAATCCGTCGACACCAGCGCGCTGGACAAAGTGGCGAAGCGTGTCGAGGACCATGTCCCGGACGACCGGATGGTCGCAGGCCACCGTATTGCCGGTTCCGGTGTCATTGACCAGAGCGCCGTCGGCCTCGTGCCGGTAGTAGGCGCGGCTGTCGAGGCCGCGCAGCGACAATGTCGGGCCGAGCCGGTCGCTTTCGCCGGTGTGATTGAACACCAGGTCGAGAATGGTGCCGATGCCGGCCTCGCGCAGCGCAGCGACCGTTCCGCGCAACTCGGCCAGACCGCCGGGCGCCAGTCGCGGATCGAGCGCCATGAAGGTCACGGGATTGTAACCCCAGGCGTTGCGCAGCCCGAGCGGCGGCAAATGCCGTTCGTCGATCGATGCCGTCACCGGCATCAACTCAACGGCTGCAACACCAAGTTTTTGCAGATGCTCTACAACAAGGGGGTGAGCGAGAGCTGCAATGGTGCCGCGCTGCTTCTCGGGGATGTCCTTATGCAGCTTTGTGAAGGCACGTACCGGCACTTCGTAGATTAGGCCGCCGGGCCGAAACAGCGGCGGCAAGGCAGGCAGCGGCTTCGGCAAGGCGCCGGCAATCGCCTTCGGCATCAGCGGCGCGGTATCGACCCCCTCGCCCCGGCGCGCGGCCAGCCGGCCGTCATAGGCATAAGGCCTGTCGATCTCGACGGCGTAGGGATCGGCCAGCAGCTTGTCGGGATCGAACCAAAGGCCCTGCTCCGGCGCGTAGTCGCCATCGGCGCGGAACCCGTATCGGGTGCCGGCGCCGAGACCGGCAACAAAAAGCGCGTGCACGCCCTCGCCTTCCGACTGGAGTTGCAGCCGGTCGATTTCGCGGTTGCCGCGCTGGTCGAAGATCGAGACCCAGATGCGCCGAGCCGACGAGGACCATGCGGCGAAGCGGATGCCTTCTTTGGTGATGGTTGCGCCGAGTTGGCTCATACGGCGTCTCCTTCTCCCCTTGTGGGAGAAGGGGGAGCCTCGCAACGCAGGCCGAACTCAGACGGCCGGCTGTCAACCAAAGTCACGTAATCACGCTCGGCTTGGCGCGACCGGTATGGCTGCGAATCCCGGCGATGTCGTCGGCCGCCGCAATCAGGTCGGCAAGTGCCTCCTGGGTCTCCAGGTTGTGGCGGCTGTTGTCCGGCTCGTAGCGCTCGACATAAAGCCGCAGTGTCGCGCCCGAGGTGCCGGTGCCGGACAGGCGGAAGACGACGCGTGAGCCACCTTCGAACAACACCCTGATGCCCTGGTTCTTGCTGACCGAGCCGTCGACCGGATCGTGATAGGCGAAATCATCGGCGCTGGCGATCGTCATGCCGCGCACGCTGGTGCCAGGCAGCGAGCCGAGCTTGGCGCGCAGTTCGTCGACGAGCGCATTGGCACGGTCGGTCTCGACCTCCTCGTAATCGTGCCGCGAATAGTAGTTACGGCCGTAGGCTGCCCAATGCTGGGTAACGATCTGCTTGGCGCTTTCGCCGCGCACGGCAAGGATGTTGAGCCACAAAAGCACGGCCCACAGGCCGTCCTTTTCGCGTACATGGTTGGAGCCGGTCCCCGCACTCTCCTCGCCGCAGATCGTCGCCATGCCGGCATCGAGCAGATTGCCGAAAAACTTCCAGCCGGTCGGCGTTTCATAGATGCCGATGCCGAGCTTTTCGGCGACGCGGTCGGCAGCACCGCTGGTCGGCATCGAACGGGCTATGCCTTTCAGCCCGGCCTTGTAGCCCGGCGCCAGATGGGCGTTGGCGGCGAGCATCGCCAGCGAATCCGACGGGGTGATGAAAATGCCCTTGCCGATGATCAGGTTGCGGTCGCCATCGCCATCAGAGGCAGCGCCAAAGTCGGGCGCATTCGGGCTCATCATCTCGTCGTAGAGGTGTTTTGCATGCACCAGATTGGGATCGGGATGGTGGCCGCCGAAATCCGGCAGCGGAATGAAATTGCGGGCGGTGCCATTCGGCGCGCCGAGCCGGTTTTCGAGGATCTCCTTGGCGTAGGGGCCGGTCACCGCATGCATGGCATCGAAGCGCATGCGGAAACCCGATTTGAACAGCGCCCGCAAGGCCTCGAAATCGAACAGGCTTTCCATCAGATCGGCATAGTCGGCAACCGGATCGATGATTTCGACGGTCATGTCAGCCGCCTTGACCGTGCCGATCGTGTCGATGTCGACCGGCCCGATATCGGCGATCTTGAAGCTTGAAATCGCCTTGGTTTTTTCGAAGATCGCGTCGGTCAGCTTTTCCGGCGCCGGGCCGCCGTTGCCGGCATTGTACTTGATCCCGAAATCCTCATGTGGGCCACCCGGATTGTGGCTGGCCGACAGGATGATGCCGCCGAAGGTCTTGTATTTGCGGATTACATGCGAAGCGGCCGGCGTCGACAAGATGCCGCCCTGCCCGACCATCACCTTACCGAAGCCGTTTGCCGCGGCCATGGCGATGGCCTTCTGGATGACCTCGCGGTTATAAAAGCGGCCGTCGCCGCCGATCACCAGGGTTTTGCCATCGAATCCATGCAGCGCGTCGAAGATCGACTGGATGAAGTTCTCGGCATAGTGCTCCTGCTGGAACACCGGGACTTTCTTGCGCAGCCCGGAGGTGCCGGGTTTCTGGTCGGGATAGGGTTTGGTGGCGACGGTGCGGATCATCAGTCAGGCAGCCCTTTTCGAAAGCAGCAAGCGAAAGAGTTGAACATATTTTTCGGCGCTTTTGTCCCACGAAACGTCGGCCTTCATGCCTTGCCGCTGCATCGACGTCCACACCGCGGGATTGGCATGCGCCTCGACAAGGCGGCGGACGGCGTGCAGCAAGGCGCCGGCATTGGCGGGCGCGAATTGGAAGCCGGTCGCCACGCCGGCAGAGATGGCGGCTTCGTTGGCATCGATGACCGTGTCGGCAAGGCCGCCGGTGCGCGCGACGACCGGCACGCAGCCATAGCGCAGGCCGTAGAGTTGCGTCAGCCCGCAAGGTTCGAAGCGCGACGGGATGATGATGGCGTCGCAGCCGCCCTGCATGGTGTGGGAGAGCCCCTCGTCATAGCCGACGACGACGCCGATGCGGCCACGATGGCGGGCTGCGGCGGCAAGCAACGCGCCTTCCAGCCCAGCGTCGCCGGACCCAAGGATTGCCAGCCGTGCACCTGCCGCGACGATGCCGTCGACGGCCGCAGCCAATATGTCCATGCCCTTTTGCCAGGTCAGCCGGCTGACGACGCAGACGATCGGGCTGTCATCGCGATCGAGGCTGAAACGGTCCTCGACCGCGGCCTTGTTGGGCATTCGCGCCTTAAGCGTCTTTGCCGTGTAGTTGGAGACCAGATGCTTGTCGGTTTCCGGGTTCCATATCTCGGTATCGATGCCGTTGACGATGCCATGGAGATCGACGGAGCGCATGTTGATCAGGCCGTCGAGGCCCATGCCGAATTCGGGCAAACGGATTTCCTGCGCATAGGTCGGGCTGACCGTGGTGATCGCCCAGGCGGCCTGCAGGCCGGCCTTGAGGAAGCCGACGCCGCCGTAATATTCGACGCCGTCGAGCGCCATCGCCGCCGCCGGCAGGCCAAGCTCGCCAAAGATGCTGGCGCCGAACTGGCCTTGGAAGGCGAGGTTGTGCACGGTGATCATCGACGGCGTGCCGACCGCCTTGCCGTAGCGCATGTAGGCGAGCGTCATTGCCGACTGCCAGTCATGGGCATGGACGATATCGGGCAGGTAGCCCGAGATGGAGCCCCCGGCGATGTCGCCGCCTACCTGGCTCAAGGCAGCGAACCGCCGCCAATTGTCCGGCCAGTCGGCGCCGGTCGCGTTGCCGTATGGACCGCCGGGGCGGTCGAAAAGATGCGGCGCGTCGAGCACGAACAGGTCGAGGCCGGCGATCTGGACGGCGTGCACCGACGCCTTGCCGCCCTGCAGCAGCGGATATTGCTGAACCGCCTTCTTTTTCTTGAAGGCGCCCATCACCTGCGGGTAGCCGGGGACGAGCGTGCGCATAGTGACGCCCTTGCCGGCCAATGCCATGGGCAAGGCGCCGGTTACGTCGGCGAGCCCTCCGGTCTTGACCAGCGGAAAGATCTCGGGCGCCACCGACAGAACCTGCATGCACTACGATCCCAGCCTGTTGATCATGTCCTGCGTGACCAGGCAGATGCCTTTTTCCGAAACGCGGAAACGCTTGGCGTCGAGGACGGGATCCTCGCCGACCACCAGCCCCTCCGGAATCCTGACGCCGTGATCGATGACTACGCGCTTCAGCCTGGCGTTGCGGCCGACATGGACGTCAGGCAGCATGACGACCTCCTCCAGCGTCGAATAGGAATTGATACGCGCGCCGGTGAAGATCAGGCTCCGCTTCAGCGAAGCGCCCGAAACGATGCAATCGCCCGACACGAGAGACGACACGGCCGACCCGCGGCGGCCATCCTCGTCATGCACGAACTTTGCCGGCGGCTTCAACTCGGCGTAAGTCCAGATCGGCCAGTCGCGGTCGTAAAGGTCGAGTTCCGGCGTGATGTCGGTCAGGTCGATATTGGCTTCCCAATAGGCGTCGACCGTGCCGACGTCGCGCCAATAGGCCTCGTTCTCGGCGGTCGAGCGCACGCAGGATTTGGCGAAGCGATGGGCGATCGCCTTTCCGTGCTCGACGATGTAGGGGATGATGTCCTTGCCGAAGTCGCGGCTCGAGCCGGGCTCTGCCGCATCGCGACGCAATTGCTCCATCAGGAACTTGGTCTTGAACACATAGATTCCCATCGAGGCCAGCGCAAAATCCGGTTTGTCGGGAATGCCCGGCGGATCGGCTGGCTTTTCGATGAAGGAGATGATGGTGTCCTTGGGATCTACATGCATGACGCCGAAGCCGGTAGCTTCCATGCGTGGCACTTCGAGGCAGCCGACGGTGACGTCGGCGCCGGCCTCGACATGCTGGCGCAGCATCATTTCGTAGTCCATCTTGTAGACGTGGTCGCCGGCCAGGATGACCATGTATTCCGGCCCATAGGCCTCGATGATGTCGATGTTCTGGTAAACGGCGTCGGCGGTGCCCTCGTACCATTGCGTTTCCGACACACGCTGGCTGGCCGGCAGGATGTCGAAGCTCTCGTTGCGCTCGGGCCGCAGGAAGTTCCACCCGCGCTGCAGGTGGCGGATCAGCGAATGCGCCTTGTATTGGGTGGCGACGCCGAGGCGGCGGATACCGGAATTGAGCGCATTGGAGAGCGCGAAATCGATGATGCGGGTCTTGCCGCCAAAATAGACCGCCGGCTTGGCACGGCGGTCGGTCAGTTCCTTGAGCCGGCTGCCACGGCCGCCGGCCAGCACATAAGCCATGGCGTCGCGTGCCAGCGGCTGTGTTCGTTTTATTTCAGCCATTCCTATCCTCCCAGGTTAGATGCTCCAGACATAGCTCAGTCCGGGACGAATTCGAGCATGATCGTCGACAATGGCGGCAAAAGCATCGTCGCCGAAATGCCTCCTCCTTCCGCCTGAGCCTCGACGCCGCCGCTATTGCCCATGCCGGAACCGCCATAATCCGTGGCATCGGTGTTGATGATCTCGCGCCATTTTCCGGCCTGCGGCAACGGCACGCGATAGTTGTCGCGCGGCACCGGCGTGAAGTTGGATATGACGGCGACCGGGTTGCCGCCCGGCGCGCTGCGCAGCCAGGCAAAGACCGAGTTCGCGCTGTCGTCGACGATCAGCCAGGAAAAGCCCTCCGGCTCGCAGTCGCGGGCATGCAGCGCCGGGCGCGAGCGGTAGAGATAGTTGAGGTCGCGCACCGTCTGCCAGACGCCGCGGTGGAGCCGGAAATCGAGCAGGTTCCAGTCGAGCGCGCGCGCCTCGCTCCACTCGCGGCGCTGCGCGAACTCCTGGCCCATGAACAACAGCTTCTTGCCGGGATAACCCCACATGAAGGCGTAATAGGCGCGCAGCGTCGCGAATTTCTGCCAGTCGTCGCCGGCCATCTTGTTGAGCAGCGTGCCTTTGCCGTGCACCACCTCGTCATGGGACAGCGGCAGCACGAAATTCTCGCTGAAGGCGTAGACCAGGCCGAAGGTGATGTCGTTGTGGTGATGCTTGCGGAAGATCGGCTCCTTGGAAAAATACTCCAGAGTGTCGTGCATGAAGCCCATATTCCACTTGAAGCCGAAGCCCAGCCCGCCTTCATGCACCGGCTGCGAGACTTTCGGCCACGAGGTCGATTCCTCCGCGATGGTCATCACGCCCGGATGGTGGCCGTAGACTTCCTTGTTCATGCGCTGCAGGAAGCTGACCGCCTCGAGGTTTTCGCGCCCGCCCTTCTCGTTGGGGATCCATTCGCCGGCCTTGCGCGAATAATCGAGATAAAGCATCGAGGCGACCGCATCGACGCGCAGTCCGTCGACGTGATATTTCTCGGCCCAGAACAGCGCATTGTTGACCAGGAACGAAATCACTTCGCGGCGCCCAAAATTATAGATCGCTGTGTTCCAGTCGGGATGGAAGCCCTTGCGCGGATCGGCATGTTCGTAGAGCGCGGTGCCGTCGAACTTTGCCAGACCGTGTTCGTCAACAGGGAAATGCGCCGGCACCCAGTCGAGGATGACGCCGATGCCTGCACGGTGGGCGCCGTCGACGAAGCGGGCAAAACCGTCCGGATCACCAAAGCGGGCAGTCGGCGCATAAAGACCCGTCGTCTGGTAGCCCCAGGACGGGTCATAAGGGTGTTCGGAGATCGGCATGAATTCGATGTGGGTAAAACCGGTCTCGACCACGTACGGGATCAGCCTGTCGGCGAGCTCATCCCAAGACAGAAAGCTGCCGTCGTCGTGAAGCCGCCATGACCCGGCATGGACCTCGTAGATCGATACGGCTTCGCGCCTGTGGTCGGCATTGCGCCAGTAGTTCCGGTGCGCCTCGTCACCCCATTCATGCGCCGGCGGCAAAGCCGTCACCGAGGCGGTGGCCGGGCGCAGTTCGGACTTGAAGGCGAACGGATCGGCTTTGAGCGGCAATCTCACGCCATCTGGCCCGATGATTTCGTACTTATACGGGCGGCCAGCGCCGATGTCGGGAATGAATAGCTCCCAGATGCCGGTGTCGCGGCGGACGCGCATGGTATGCCTGCGGCCGTCCCACTCGTTGAAGTCGCCGACCACCGAGACACGCCTTGCATTGGGCGCCCACACCGCAAAATGTACGCCCGATGCACCTTCATGGTCGATGAGATGGGCGCCGAGCTTGTCGAACAGCCTGAGATGCGATCCTTCGGCGATGTAATAATCGTCCAGCGGACCGAGCACGGGGCCGAAGGAATATGGATCGGTCAGCCACCAGTCGCCGCCGGCGTTCCTGGCGTGGTAGCGCAGCGGCTGGCGTTTGCGCAGCGACAGTTTGCCTTCGAAGAAACCGCGATCGTCACGCCTCGACAGCTCGCCAGCCTTCTTGCCGGTCAGCGTATAGGCAGTGACGGACTCGGCATGAGGGACGAAGCAGCGGGCGACAAAGCCCTTCCCCGCCTCATGCACGCCGAGCACCGCGAACGGGTCGCCATGCGTGCCCGCGACAATCGCCGCGACATCGCCGGCTGGCGCCAGTCCGTCCGGCCCGCTTGTCGCAACGGTCGCGCGCGGCTTGCTCATCAGGCAGTGATCCTCCCCGGGGCACCAAGTGTATGTTTCTAGTGGAGTTTTGAATTCGACATTCGCATGCCGCCTGCCCCTCCAAAGGATGCGAGGGTCAAATCCACTCCACTAGGACCACATTGTCCGTGGTCTCATGCAATCATATCAGGCGGGCACGTGCCATATGTCTTTCGCATATTGGCGGATCGTGCGGTCGGACGAGAACCAGCCGACGCGGGCCACATTGCGGATGGCTCTGGCGTACCAGTCCGGGCTGTTGCGCCAGACGGCATCGACGTCGCGCTGGGTGGCGGCGTAGGCATCGAAATCCGCGGCGACCATGAACCAGTCGCTCTGGTAAAGACCGTTGATCAGGTCGCGATAACGGTCCGGGTCGTCAGGTGAGAAGACGCCCGATGAAATCGCCGACAGGGCCTGCGCCAATTCGGGCGAGCCCTCGATCACGGCGCGCGGATCGTAACCATTGTTGCGCCGCTCGGCGACTTCCTCTGTGGTCAGGCCGAAGATGAAGATGTTGTCGTCGCCGACGCATTCCTTGATCTCGACATTGGCGCCGTCGAGCGTGCCGATGGTCAGCGCGCCGTTCAGCGCGAACTTCATGTTGCCGGTGCCGGAGGCTTCCATGCCGGCGGTCGATATCTGCTCCGAAAGATCGGCGGCCGGCATCATGATCTCGGCCAGGCTGACATTGTAGTTCGGCACGAACACCACTTTCAGCAAGCCGCGCACCGCGGGGTCGCGGTTGATGACACGGGCGACGTCGTTGGCAAGTTTGATGATCAGCTTGGCATTGTGATAGCTGGGCGCCGCCTTGCCGCCGAAGAATTTGACGCGGGGCATCCAGTCGCGCTCTGGATGTGAGCGGATCTGGTCGTAAAGCGCGACCGCTTCGAGAATGTTCAAGAGCTGGCGCTTGTATTCGTGGATGCGCTTGACCTGGATGTCGAACAGCGCCGAGGGGTCCACCTTGATGCCGAGCCGGTCGGCAACAAGATTGGCAAGCCTCGTCTTGTTCGCCCGTTTGACGGCGGCGAACTTGTCTCGGAACGCGGCGTCCCCGGCGAAAGGATCAAGCCGCTTTATCTCGTCGATGTCGTCGAGGAAGCCGTCGCCAATCGCCTCTCGGGTGAGTGTCGTGAGGCCGGGATTGCACTGGATCAGCCAGCGCCGCGGCGTGATCCCGTTGGTCTTGTTGTTGATGCGGTCCGGGTAGAGCCTGTGGAGATCGGCAAACACCGTCTCCTTCATCAATTCCGTGTGCAAGGCCGAGACGCCGTTGATCGAGTGCGAGCCGACAAAGGCCAGATTGCCCATGCGCACGCGGCGATCGCCATTTTCCTGGATCAGCGAAATGCGGCTGATCTGCTCGTCCGAGAACTGGTCGGAGGCGCGCGCCTCGAGCAGCACTTCGGCGTTGATCGCATAGACGATCTGCATGTGGCGCGGCAACAGCCGCTCGAACAGCGGCACCGGCCAGCTTTCGAGCGCTTCGGGAAGCAGCGTGTGGTTGGTGTAGCCGAAGGTGCGCTTGGTGATGCTCCAGGCCTGGTCGAAATCCATGCCGTGGACATCCATCAACAGGCGCATCAGCTCGGCTACGGCGATCGCCGGATGGGTGTCGTTGAGATGGATCGCCGCCTTGTCGGGCAGCGATTGCAAGTCGCCATACTGGCTGAGATGACGCTGAACGATGTCCTGCAGCGAGGCGGTGGAGAAGAAATACTCCTGCCTCAGTCGCAGCTCCTGGCCGGCCCTGTGGGAATCGGCCGGGTAAAGGACGCGCGACAATGCATCGGCCTTGTTGCTTTCGGCGAGCGCGCCGATGTGATCGCCGGCGTTGAACTTGTCGAGCAGGATCGGGTCGACCGGCATGCCGGACCACAGACGCAGCGTATTGACGCGATTGGCCCGCCAGCCGACCACTGGCGTATCGTAAGCAACGGCCAGAACATGTTCGGTCGGCTTCCAGACGTGGCGCTCGAGCCTGCCGTCCTTCGAGGTGATCGATTCCACCGAGCCGCCGAAGCCGACCTCGAAGGAGCGCTCGCGGCGTTCGAACTCCCAGGGATTGCCGTGATCGAGCCATGTCTCGGGCAGTTCCACCTGCCAGCCGTCATGAATCTCCTGCCGAAACATGCCGTTGGCATAGCGAATGCCGTAGCCATGCGCGGGGATATCGACGGTAGCCATGCTTTCCATGAAACAGGCGGCGAGCCGGCCAAGACCGCCATTGCCAAGGGCAGCGTCCGGTTCGAGCGCTGCAATGATGTCGAGGTCGACGCCAAGCGACGACAGCGCCTCGCGCATATTGTCCATCAGGCCGAGATTGGAGAAGGCATCGCGCATCAGGCGGCCGATGAGGAATTCCAGCGACAGGTAATAGACCCGCTTTTCCTGCTGGGCGTAGGCCTCTTGGGTTGCCTGCATCCAGTGATCGACGATGCGGTCGCGCACAACCTTGATTGAGGCGGTAAGCCAATCGTACTGGGTTGCAACGTTGGTGCCCTTGCCGACCCTGTATTTGAGCGCCTGCAAGACTTCGTCGGCGAGCGTCTTGGGATCCGGGTTTTCGAGTGTGGGCGGAGGAGCTTCGGTTGTCATCGCGCGCGTCATGCTGCCTCTCGTGACGTTGCCATCATACGGTTTCACCATCTCTGCCAATGCTAGTGCATCCCACCGGATGTTCAATCGATTCAGGCGACCGAAAGCCGGGTTGCCCTGCGGCAATTTGGCATTTGGAAACAGCGCGTTCGGGTTCCTCGGCGATGGGCCTCAAGCTGTTGCTCAAGCTGCCAGCGCCGCTTCCGGCGGCACTTTGGCGCCGGTCATGAAGGCGACGGCGTCGGACATCGTATACTGCTTCGGATCGATGACACACAGGCGACGGCCAAGCCGGTGAATGTGGATGCGGTCGGCCACCTCGAAGACATGCGGCATGTTGTGTGAAATCAGCACGATCGGCAGGCCTCGCTTCTTCACGTCGAGGATCAGTTCGAGGACGCGGCGGCTCTCCTTGACGCCAAGTGCCGCCGTCGGCTCATCCATGATCACCACCCGGCTGCCAAAGGCGGCGGCGCGCGCCACCGCCACACCCTGACGCTGGCCGCCAGAAAGCGTTTCCACGGCCTGGCTGATGTTCTGGATGGTCATCAGGCCAAGCTCCGTGAGCTTGTCGCGGGCGCGCTTTTCCATCGCCGGGCGATCGAGCATGCGCAGCCATTCGCCGAGGAACCCCGGCTTGCGGATCTCCCGGCCGAGGAACATGTTGTCGGCGATGGACAGCGCCGGCGACAGAGCCAGGTTCTGGTAGACGGTCTCGATGCCGGCCTCGCGGGCCTCCATCGGCGACTTGAAGGCAACGGGCTTGCCTTCAAGCCGGATCTCACCTTCATCGGGCACGACCGCGCCGGAAATCGCCTTGATGAGCGACGATTTGCCGGCGCCATTGTCGCCGATGACGGCAAGGATTTCGCCCGGATAGAGATCGAAATCGGCATTGTCGAGTGCGGTGACGCGACCGTAGCGCTTGACCAGGCTGCGCGCGGTGAGGATGGGTTCCTGGGTCATGGCTATGCCGAAACCTTTCTGATCCATTGATCGATCGCCACGGCGCCGATGATCAGCACGCCGGTGAGCAGCACCTTCCACTGCGGATCGGCGCCCAGCATGTTGAGGCCCATCGAGACGACGCCGACGATCATGGCGCCGAACAGCGTGCCGAGGATCGAGCCGCGCCCGCCGAACAGCGAAATACCGCCGATCACCGTCGCGGTGATGGCCTGAAGATTGTAGTCGGTCACGGCGGCGGAAGGCGAGATCGAGCCATTGCGGCCGATGGAGACCCAGGCTGCGAAGGCGGCGATCAGCCCGGCAAGGGCATATACCGTCACCAGCACCTTCTTCGTCTGGATGCCCGACAGTTTCGCGGCCTCCTGATCGTCGCCAACCGCGTAGACATGGCGGCCCCACGCGGTGTGGTTGAGCACGTACCAGAGGACCAACACGAGAACGACCATGGCAATGACGCCAAGCGTCAGCACGGCCGTGCCGACCTTAAAGCTCAAGGCAAACAGGTGCAGCAGAGGCGCCTGAACGTCGACGTCGGTGTCGCGGATCGTCTCATTGGCCGAATAGATGAAGTTGGTGGCCATGACGATGTTCCAGGTGCCCAGCGTCACGATGAAGGGCGGCAGCTTCATGTAGGCGACCAGCACCCCGTTGAGCAGACCGCATGCGCCACCAGCGACAAGCCCGATTGCCACCGCGAGCACGGCCGGCATACCGTAGCTGACCGCGCAATTGCCCATGATCACAGCCGAAATCACCATGATCACGCCAATCGACAGGTCGATGCCGGCGGTCAGGATGACCAGCGTCTGCGCGGCGCCCAGAATGCCGACAATGGCGATCTGCTGAAGGATCAGCGTCAGCGTATAGGATGAAAAAAAACGCCCGCCGATGGTGATGCCAAAGATAATTATCGCGAGAACCAGCACGATCAGCGGAACCGCTGCCGGCGTGGAATGCAGGAAATGCTGGGCGCGCTTGACGGCCGATTTATGCTCGTCGAACGCGGCGACGCTTGTGTCGCTGCTCGATAAAACTTTTTCGAATTCTTGTGCTTGAGACATGTTTCCTCCCCTGGGCTTCAGCCAACAGCCAACGCCGTCCACGCCTTCCGGTCTGCCGCCGGGACTATTTGCGCTTAGACCGGCACATCGTCCACCCTGAGCGGCCGGGGATCAAGCCCCGGCCGATCGCGATCTGTTGCCGGTCAGGCCAGCCTCAGCCCCAGCACTTGGCGAGGCCTTCCTTGGTGTCGATGGACTTCACACCGTTGGCGGGCTTGTCGGTGACAAGGTTGACGCCGGTGTCGAAGAAGTTCTTGCCTTCGGTCGGCTTCGGCTTCGTCCCGTCCTTGGCGAAAGTGGCGATCGCCTCGATGCCGAGCGCCGCCATTTGCAGCGGATATTGCTGCGAGGTAGCGCCGATCACGCCTTCGGTGACCGACTTCACCCCGGGGCAACCACCGTCGACCGAGACGATCAGCACCTGGCTTTCGAGACCGACGGCCTTGAGCGCCTGGTAGGCGCCGACAGCTGCCGGCTCGTTGATGGTGTGGATGACGTTGATGGTGTTGTCCTTCTGCAGAAGGTTCTCCATCGCCTTGCGGCCGCCCTCTTCATTGCCGTTCGTCACGTCATGGCCAACGATGCGCGGGTCGTCCTCGTCGCCAATCTTGTTGGGGTCCTTCACGTCGATGCCGAAGCCCATCATGAAGCCCTGGTCGCGCAGCACGTCGACCGTCGGCTGCGACGGCGTCAGGTCGAGGAAGCCGATCTTGGCATCCTTGGCCTTATCGCCGAGCGTCGCAGCGGCCCATGCGCCGATCAGCTTGCCGGCTTCCAGATTGTCCGTCGCGAAGGTCGCGTCAGCCGCATCGATCGGATCAAGCGGCGTGTCGAGCGCGATCACCAACAGCCCGGCGTCCCGCGCTTTCTTCACCGTCGGCACGATGCCCTTGGTATCGGACGCGGTGATGAGGATACCCTTGGCGCCGTCGGCGATACAGCTCTCGATTGCAGCTACCTGGCTCTCGCTGTCGCCGTCGATCTTGCCGGCGTACGTCTTGAGATCGACGCCAAGCTCCTTGGCCTTGGCCGTCGCACCTTCCTTCATCTTGACGAAGAAGGGATTGGTGTCGGTCTTGGTGATCAAGCAGGCGCCGACCCCGGCGGCCGACGCCGTCGACGCAAAGGCCATCAGGCTCAGTCCGGCCGCAGCGAACACGGTGGATTTCAACAGTTTTGACGTAGTCACGATTTTCCTCCCATGGAACCATTTAGGATGCCGGCCAACCGACATCTGCAGCGCGTCCGACGAAATCTCCCAGCATCGGCGCCGATCCCAAGAGACACCAGTCCGCCAGCACTGTCAATAATTAAATCACTCTTATTTATTATTGACAACGCAGGATTGTTCACCCACTCTAGACCAAAAGCATTGAGGGGAAACGACGGAGGAACAGGGTGGAGACCGGCGTTACGAGGCACGGTTCGCCCAATGCGGCCGAAAGCCGTCTGCACCGCGGCACCAATCAGAGCGGCATGCGGGACCACAATGAGCGGCTGGTGCTGTCGCTGGTGCGCCAGCATGGCAGCCTGGCCAAATCCGACATTGCACGCATGACCGGCCTTTCGGCGCAGACGGTCTCGGTGATCATGCGCGAGCTGGAGGAGGACGACCTGCTCGTCCGCCAGGCGCCGTTGCGCGGCAAGATCGGCCAGCCCTCGATACCCATGGCGCTCAATCCCGACGGTGCCTATTTCATCGGCCTGAAGATCGGCCGCCGCAGCGCCGAGCTGGTGCTGATCGATTTCCTCGGCAACGTACGCTCGATGCTGCAGCATTCCTACCGCTACCCTGCCCCGCGCGAGACGGTGGAATTCGTCACAGGCGGCATGAACAAGATGCGCGGCGAGCTCACCCCGGCGCAAGACAAGCGCATTGCCGGGCTTGGCATCGCCATGCCGTTCGAATTGTGGAACTGGGCCGATACCGCCGGCGCACCGCGCGAAATCATGGACGAATGGCGCCATCGCGACATCCGCGCCGACATCCAGGCGCAATGCGAATTTCCAGTCTATCTGCAGAACGATGCCACCTCGGCCTGCGGTGCCGAGCTCGTGTTCGGTCACGCGGCAGGTGCGGCACGCGATTTCGTCTATTTCTACATCGGCGCCTTTGCCGGCGGCGGCATCGTGCTGAACGGCCGGTTGTTTGGCGGCCCAACCGGCAATGCCGGCGCGCTGGGCTCGATGCCGGTGCCCGGGCCGGACGGCAAGCCGACGCAGTTGATCGACGTGGCGTCGATCGCCATGCTGGAAAAGGCGCTCAACGCGCGCGGCATCGAGGCCTCGCATCTGTGGACATCACCGGGGGACTGGGGCGAGATCGGCGCCGAGCTCGATGACTGGATCGCCAGCGCCTCGCAGGCGCTGGCCTATGCCATCGTTTCGGCGTCCTCCGTCATTGATTTCGAAGCCGCAGTGATCGACGGGTGGATGCCGATTGCCGTGCGCAGGCGGCTTGTCGATGCCGTCATCCAGGCCATCGGCCGGATCGACGGCGAGGGCCTGAGACTGCCGGCCATTCGTGAGGGAACCGTCGGCATTCATGCGCGGGCGCTGGGTGGCGCCAGCCTGCCGCTGTCGGAGCGCTTCCTCATCGGTTCGACCACGATTTCCCGGAGCTTCTGAGCATGCTGATCGGCATCCCGGCGCTGCTCGGCCCGGAGTTTCTGGCGATATTGCGCGCCATGGGCCATGGCGACGAGATAGCCTTGGTCGACGGCAACTACCCGGCCGAGCAGCAGGCACAGCGGCTGATCCGCGCCGACGGTCATCATCTCGTCCCGGTGCTCGATGCGGTATTGAGCGTATTGCCGGTCGACGACGCCGTGCCGCAGGCGCTGTTTCGCGCCTCGGCCAAAGGCGATCCCCAGCTCGCCGATCCGGTTCACCATGAGATGGAAGCGATCTGCGCCAGCCGTGCGCCGGGCCGCAAGGTGGTTGCGCTTGCCGGCGCCGACTTTTATGCACGGGTCAAGGCCGCACACGCGATCGTCGCGACGAGCGAGCCGCGGCTTTATGCCAACATCATCATTCGCAAGGGCGTGATCTATCCGCCGGAAAGCAAGACTTCATGATCCTCTGCTGTGGCGAAGCCCTGATCGATATGCTTCCCCGGACCACGACGGAGGGCGAGTCGGCCTTTGCGCCCTATGTCGGCGGTGCCGTCTTCAACTCGGCAATTGCGCTTGGCCGGCTCGGCGCGCCCGCTGCCTTCTTCTCCGGCCTGTCGTCGGATCTGTTCGGGGGCCAGCTCAGGGAGGCGCTGGGAGCCAGCAAGGTCAGTTCCACCTATGCACACACCTCGCCGCGCCCGACTACGCTCGCCTTTGTGCGGCTCAACAACGGCCAGGCGACCTACACCTTCTATGACGAGAACACCGCCGGGCGCATGCTGACCATCGAGGACCTGCCGGAACTCGGCAGCGAGATCGAGGCCATGCTGTTCGGCGCCATCAGCCTGATCTCGGAGCCGGCCGGGTCGGCCTATGAAGAGTTCATGCGACGCGAGCATGAGCGCCGAGTGATGATGCTCGACCCCAACATCCGGCCAAACTTCATTCCCGACAAGGCCAAGCACCTCAGGCGCATCCGCAACATGATGGCGATGGCCGACATCGTCAAATTGTCGGACGAGGATCTGAACTGGTTCGGCGAAGCCGGCTCGCATGAGGACGTCGTGCGCAACTGGCTGGAGCGCGGCCCGAAGCTGATCGTCGTCACCCACGGCAGCGAGGGCGCGGTCGGTTACAGCAGCCGGCACCGGGTCACGGTCGTGCCGGACAAGGTCGAGGTGGTCGATACGGTCGGCGCCGGCGACACATTCAATGCCGGCATCCTTGCCTCCTTGCACGAACAGGGCCTGTTGTCGCGGACGGCAATCGCCAGCCTGCCGGAAGAAGCCATCCATAAGGCGCTGACGCTCGGCGCGAAAGCCGCGGCTGTGACGGTCTCGCGGGCCGGCGCCAACCCGCCATGGCGGCATGAAATCGCCTGACCGGCTGGCAACACGCTCAAGGACTGTCTGCCGCGATCACTTTATGTTTCGTCGACCCGGCGGGACCGGCTGTGAAGGTCCATATCGAGCCGGCCGAAGCCCGGATTTCCCCGCGTTTAAGAGAGCAGGTCGGAAGTCAGCGGTAACAGGCTGCGACATTTGAGCAATTCAGGGTTTTGCCCTGCGGCTTTCTCGGCCGTGCCAAGTCTGCTACCAGCGGCCGGTTATCTGACTAAACCGTTTGAGGCCGACATGCAGTTCATCGATCTTGGCGCGCAGCGCGAACGCATCCGCGACAGGCTGAAAGCGGCAATCGACCGGGTCGTCGACGAAGGCCGCTATATCCTCGGACCTCAGGTCACCGAATTCGAAAACAAGCTCTCCGCCTATATCGGCACCAAGCACGTGGTCGCTTGCGCCAACGGCACCGACGCGCTGCTGTTGCCGCTGTTTGCCGCCGGCATCGGCCCGGGCGACGCGGTGTTCGTGCCGAGCTTCACTTTTGCCGCCACGGCCGAAGTGGTGGCGCTGACCAAGGCCGAACCGGTGTTCGTCGATGTCGATGCCGACAGCTACAATATCGACACCGCCAGCCTCGAGGCGGCAATCGCCATGATCAAGGCGGAAGGCCGGCTGAGGCCGAAGGCAATCATTCCCGTCGACCTGTTCGGCCTCGCCGCCGATTACGAGGCGATCATGGCCATCGCCGATCGCGAAGGCCTGATGGTCATCGAGGATGCGGCGCAGGCGACCGGGGGCTCGGCCGACGGCAAGATGTGCGGCTCGTTCGGCACCGTCGGCTCGACCAGCTTCTATCCGGCAAAGCCGCTCGGCTGCTATGGCGACGGCGGTGCGATGTTCACCAATGACGATGCGCTGGCCGAACAGCTGCGCTCGTTCGCCTTTCACGGCAAAGGCGAAACGCAATACGACAATGTCCGCGTCGGCATCAATTCACGGCTCGACACGCTTCAGGCGGCGATCCTGATAGAGAAGCTGGCCATCCTCGAGGACGAGATGGTGGCGCGGCAAGCGGTCGCCAATCGCTATGCCGAAGGTCTGGGCGATATCGTCAAGGCGGCGCGCAATCTGGGCGGCGGCCGCTCGGCCTGGGCGCAATACGCCATCGAAACGCCGAAACGCGACGGGCTCAAGGTACATCTCGGTGAAAAGGGCATTCCGTCGGTCATCTACTATGTGAAACCGCTGCACAGCCAGATTGCCTATCGCGACTATCCGCGCACGCCGACCGGCCTTGCCGTTTCGGAAGAGTTGCCGAAGCGCATCCTGTGCCTGCCGATGCATCCCTATCTGAGCGAGGCTGACCAGGACCGGATCATCGAAACGATCCGTAACTATATCGGCTCGAATTCGGCGCATGTAGCGGCGGCATAATTCGAAAGCTTCGAAGCGTGGTCGCGGATTACATCGACGAGTTCATCATGTTCTGCGCCGGGTTGTGGATGGCTGGCGTCGGCTTCGGATTTTTCTCGGATCCCTCTCAAGCTCGCCCCGGCCAACGGCAGGCATGGTGGACCAACTTTGGAACCCATTTTAAATGGATGGGGCCGCTGTTGATCATCATCGCGATAGTGCTCGCATTCGCGGCGCCTTCCTAGCGGACCCCTATTTTGGTGTCGACCAGCGTCACACGTCGCCACGCGTCCATTTTCGGGTCGCATATTGTGCTTCTGCATTGCCAAAACTCGTCGCCTGCCCTCACGCCAAATCGGCCGGAGCGGCTTTGAAGAGTGCCGTTAGGGCAACATTTTTGAAGTGCTTTGCTCCGCGTCGAAGCATAGTCTGCACCTGTCTTCCCTCTAGGCTGGCTATTTCATGAAGAAGATTGGTTTCCTCTCGTTCGGGCACTGGACGCCCTCGCCGCAATCACAGACCCGGACGGCATCTGATGCGCTTTTGCAGTCCGTCGAGCTGGCTGTCGCGGCCGAGGAGCTGGGTGCAGACGGCGCGTATTTCCGCGTGCATCACTTCGCGCGCCAGCTCGCCTCGCCCTTCCCTCTGCTGGCAGCGGTTGGGGCGAAGACCAGCCGAATCGAGATCGGCACGGCGGTGATCGACATGCGTTACGAGAACCCGCTCTATATGGCGGAGGACGCCGGTGCCGCCGACCTAATCGCCGGAGGGCGTCTGCAACTGGGCATCAGCCGCGGCTCGCCGGAGCAGGTAATCGAGGGATGGCGCTACTTCGGCTACGCCCCGCAAGAGGGCGAGAGCGATGCCGACATGGCCCGCAGACACACCGGAGTGCTGCTCGAAGTGTTGCTGGGCAAAGGCTTTGCGCAGCCCAACCCGCGGCCGATGTTTCCCAACCCGCCTGGCCTGCTTCGCGTCGAGCCGCACTCGGAGGGCCTGCGCGAGCGCATCTGGTGGGGCGCCGCCACAAACGCCACCGCTGAATGGGCGGCGAAACTGGGGATGAACCTGCAGAGCTCCACGCTCAAATTCGACGAGGGCGGAAAGCCGTTTCACATCCAGCAGGCCGAACAGATCCGGGCTTTTCGTGAGGCCTGGAAGGCGGCCGGACACACGCGCGAGCCCCGGGTGTCGGTCAGCCGGAGCATTTTTGCTTTGGTCGACGATCGCGACCGGGCCTATTTCGGCGGCAACCAAAGCGGAGATCATTTCGGTTATATCGAGGCAGACAGGCTTGCCGTCTTCGGCCGCTCCTATGCCGCCGAACCGGACGTCCTGATCGAGCAGCTAAAGGGCGACGAAGCCATCGCCGAGGCCGATACGCTGCTGCTTACCGTCCCCAATCAGCTCGGCGTCGACTACAATGCCCACGTCATCGAGGCGATCCTGACCCATGTCGCTCCGGGCTTGGGCTGGCGCTGACGAGTTTGAGCAATCGACCGCAGGAGGCAGGAACCTCCCTCCCGGCCCCGCTCAGGAACCGAACAGCCGCCTGTCCCAATACACGGGCTGATGCAGGCTGGCTGTGATCAAGGCAAACTCCGGATGGGCCGGATTGATCAACACATTGTTGTCGAGGCGAGCCACGACGCTTGGTACGATTACGATCGCGCTGCGGCGCTCGATACACCAAGTCTCACCGAATTCCTTGCTCACCTTTGCCGGCATTACGTCCCAACCCGGCAGCGACGGCTGAGAAAAGGTCTCGTAGCTCAACCCGCGCGGAACCATGATCTGGACGTAGTGCTGGTTGGGCGGCAGTCTGCCGCTGCCGTGCACTAGCTTTTCCAGCAAGGCAGTCGAATAATGCTCGCTGGCGTAGATCACCGGGCTTCCGGGCGTGTTCCAGCGGCCGGGCGCAATCGTCGAGCCCGTCGCGTCAAAGATCGGATAAGTGCCGGCAGGATCGCCCATCCTGAAGCACAGCAGCGTCCGATCGAGTATCTGCGCCGTCAAGCGGCGGTGCCGTACTTCAGGCCTGCAAGGATATCGATCACCAGCTCGGCGCCGATCTCGTTCTGGATGACCATTTCGATCGGGCGCCGGTCTTCCAGCATGGGATGAGGCCGAAATAGAAAGTCACGAGCCTCATCTTCGACCTTCCAGACGTCGAGGGCCAAGTCCCATACACGAGCAACTCGTGCCACCCGCATGCCCTCTTCCGAAGACAGTCGAAGAGCACCCCTCTTGCGACGTTCATAGGTTGCCTTTGGAACGAGGCGATATTTGAACTGGGCATCGGCCGGTGCCAGCAATTGTGAGACGCGTTCGAGCGCGCCGATGGGCAATCCGTCTTCAATTCGAGCCATCAGCCCGAATGGCGACCGTGCAGCCGTTTCCTTGGGCGGCAAGCCCAGCACGTCGGCGACATTTCCGAACGCCAGCATCATCACTGCCTCCTCATGTGAAGCATGATATACCTTCATGTGAGACTACGCGCAAGTGGGCTGCAGTCTCACGGCTGCTTTCCGTCGGCTCGTTTCAGCATCGTGAATGCGCGACTGATCCGTTGCAGCGCTGTGGCGTTGGCCAGCACTGCGTAAAGCGCGAACCCACCCGCCAGAATCCAGGGCGATGCCGCGCCCAGGGCGGCCGCGACTCCGTCGGCTGCGAGCAGCACGCAAATGAAAACCAGACGTTCCATCCGCTCGAAGAAATCCGGCCAACCATGGTTTTCCACAGGGATTTCCAGCGCCGTCCGCGCCTTGGCGTAACTTGTGAGTATCCCGCCGGCGAACGCGAACATTGCGATCGCCCACAGATCGGCGACCCAGCCGATTGCCGCAAAGACGGCCAATTCCTGATAACGGTCGACGACGGCATCGAAATAGCCACCGGCCTTGGTGCTCATATTTGTCCGGCGGGCGACCGCACCGTCCAGCGCATCGAAGGTGAAGGCAAACGCCAGGCAGAGGCCGAAGGCAAGGCTTGAATGGTGGTAGACGTAAGCCGCCGAGGACAAAGCGACGAGCACGAGCCCGCTGGCCGTAACCTGGTTCGGCGTCATGCCGATCCCGATCAGCGGAGAAGCGGCCTGCTCCCATAGCGGGTCGATGCGACTTTTCATGAGACCGGCGATCATGGCGGCTCCTCTGATGATGTCGTTTCACCGAGCTTTACCAGCAATTTGCGGGTTTGTTCCACCGTCGCTACCGTTCCAATTGGTCAAAGCGGGCCGAGACCGGGCTCAGCAACATTCCCAACTCGCCGCAACAGCGATTTCTTTCGGCGAATGCGGCCGGCGCATTAAGGCGCTGGCCAGGCTGACGGAGCAGATCGGCCGACGGTCTGGCGGCCGCGCCCGAACGATGTGACTATGATTGCTTGCCATCCGTCGGAAGCCGGCCGAAACTCGATGCATAAATTTTCACCCAAGTTCGCTTACCTGCTCGCGACCTCTCTTGGCGCGGGATTGTCTCCAATATGGCCGGGCACGGCCGGCGCAATGGTTGGAGTGGCTGTTGCCGCAGCTCTGATACCGGCATCGCCTTGGCTGACCGCGCTTGCCTATGCGGCCCTGTTTGCCGTCGGCGTATGGGCGTCGTCGCATGTCATCTCCCGAACCGGGACGGAGGACCCGCAGATCGTCGTCATCGATGAGACCTTCGGCGCCGCCGTGACACTTTCCATGCTTCCGATCGACCCACTCTGGTGGGCAGCAGGCTTCCTTGCTTTCCGGTTTTTCGACGTCGTCAAGCCTTGGCCCATCCGTATCATGCATGACAAGGTAAGGGGTGGGGCCGGCATTATGCTGGACGACGCAGCCGCGGCTGTCGTCGCTGGGGCGTTGCTGCTCCTGCTGAACGGTTTGATTGACCATTTGCGGTAACGGCGACATTCGGTCTGCCAAGGCCACGGTGGTCCATCGGAGTTTAGCGCCACAAGGGAAGACCGACCGATGCGAAGCCATGGGATCGCGGCCATTCCAGGCGATGGCATCGGCAAGGGAGTCGTAGCGGCCGGGCTTTGTGCGCTGGCCGTCTGCGCCCTTGGCATCGCCCGCATTCCCGGCGACGACATCGGCGTGCCAGAACGCAGGAGGCATCCGCCGCTCACCGATGGTGTTCGTGTGCCTGCGTGCGGAAACCAAACCCGTCAATTGTTTCGATCATCACCTGTACGGGATCAGGCACACCGTGCGATGACCGCCGCGCGACAAAGCCGTCCGGCCTGACCAAGACAGCACCGCCGCTTTCAACCGAGCGCGGAAGGCCACCGATGGAACGCGCGGCCTCGCCGGAATTGGCGTGCTGTCAATGCGGCCACTTACCAGGAGCGCGCCTAGCCTGACGCAGCGCCGCGTCAGGAAGGGGCCACTGCAACGAAAAGCGATTGTCCTTGCCTTTCGATGCGGAACAGGATGGGCTTTTTCTGCTGGCGGGATTTCGTCCACTCTTGCTGGACATCCGACGGCTGCGTCACGTTGCGGTTGTTGGCCGAGACGATGACGTCGCCAGGCCGAAGGCCGTTCTCGGCGGCGGGGCTATTTGGCGCCACCTCCTGGATAAACACCCCGGTGGTTCCGGGCTGCAGACCGAGTTGTTGACGCGCCTCGTCCGGAATGGGGCTGAGCGACAGTCCGAGCCGTTGGCCCGCCGCTTCCGGACTCGGAACGGCACCGGTCTGCACCTCCTCGTCCTTGCGTTGACCGACGGTCAGTTCCACCTCCTGCTCAGAGCCGCCGCGGTTCCTTGTCAACGTCGCCTTCGACCCTGGCTTTTCGTTCGCTGCCGCCAGCGTCAAGTCATGGACGCCCTGGATGTCTTTGCCGTTGAACCGGGTGATCACATCTCCCGATTGTAAGCCGGCCTTCTCCGCCGGACTGCCGGGCTCGACCGAGGCGACCAGCGCCCCCTTGGTGCTCGATATGCCAAGTGCCTGGGCAATCGACGGTGTCACCTCCTGGAGACGCACTCCGATGAACCCGCGCTCGATCCGGCCGGTGCGGATCAGCTGATCGGCAACGCTTCGTGCGGTTCGGGACGGCACGGCGAAACCGATGCCTATGCTGCCGCCAGACGGAGAGACGATGGCTGTATTGACCCCGATCACTTCGCCGCGTGCGTTAAACAGGGGGCCGCCGGAATTGCCTCTATTGATCGAGGCGTCTGTCTGGAGGAAATCGTCGTAAGGGCCGGCTTGGATGTCGCGCGAGCGGGCGGAAAGAACGCCGACGGTCACGGTTCCCCCGAGGCCGAAGGGACTGCCAATCGCGATCGTCCAGGCCCCCGGCTGCATTGCGTCAGAGTCACCCCAGGCGGTGGTCGTCATGTTGGGGCGTGGATCGACCTTCAGCACCGCGATGTCGGTTGCTGGATCGCGGCCCACAAGTCGAGCGGGCGAAGTCTCCTTATCGGAGAATACGACGCGGATTTCGGTGGAGTCGGCCACGACATGATTGTTGGTGACGATGTAGCCCTCGGGACTGACCACGAAGCCGGAGCCAAGGGCTTCTCGCACCTGCGGCTGGGCAGGCCCGCGGCTGTCGAAGGGATTGAGAAAATCGTCGAGCATCGTTTGGTCCTGGATGATCTGCCTTGTCGTGATCGCGACCACGGCCGGCAGCTTCTGACGCACGATTGCGCTGAAGTCGTTCGGGATTTCCTGTGCTGAAACCGGAGCAAAGCCACCAGCCGAGAGCATCAAAATTCCTGCGACGAAGCCAATGCACAGTCGCTTCCTGGAAATGTAAGACATGATTGGTTCTCCTGCCCGACCGCCCTGGCGCTGCTGCGCGACTTGTCCCAGACGCAAGAACTGACATTCACGGCGATTGTTTCACCGGTTCGAAAAAATGTTGATGGTGGGCTGAACTGCGAAAATGTGGCCTTGCGGGGCCATTGAAATTTGCTCGAAACTCTCCGAAATTTTGGCTGGTGGAAATCGCGAGAGCCACCAAACATGACGTCAACAAAGGAGACTATTCAAAGCGGAGGACCATCGATGGAAGGAGCCATTTCGACGAGTTTTCCCTCAATCGGGCCCGTGGGACCTGATGTTTTTCTTGACCGGTTGCTCCATCCGGCACGGCATTTCGAGCGACCTCAGGACGTGCTGACTGACGTGACGCTGGACGTCCAGGAGAAGCGTGCAATTCTTTCGTCATGGGCATCGGATGCCTGTGCAGTGGAATCGGTGCCGGCGCTGCGCATGCCGCCGGGAGCAACCGAACCGGTCAGCTTCGATGCCATCATGGACGCGTTGCGCCAACTGGATCAATTGGAGAAGCTTCCCGGCGCCGGTCGGGGTCGTGAGATTCACAGCATCGCGGTCACCGGTTTTACAGCATCCGTCGATCGACCTTGAGCGGAGCGCGGCCACGCTCTTCATCCGAGGCATCCGCCCACCGGCGAGGTCCTGCCGGCGGGCGGGATAGACGTGTTCTTCTGCGACCATTCGTCTGGCTGAAAATTTTCCTATAACGCCCTTGAATCCGTAAAGCACTGTTATAAATACCTAATCGCCGGTCGCCAGATGGGGCCGGCGCAAGTCCAGGAGGCGTCAAGGCTCTCTTGGCGTCTCATTGTGTCCATGTTGCTCAAAGGAGGATGTGGCTATGAGGACAAACCTCGATTTTACCCCTCTGTTCCGGTCCAGCATCGGCTTCGACCGCATTTTCAACATGTTGGAAAATGCGAGCCGTGTCACTGCGATAGACAATTGGCCGCCCTATGACATCGCCAAGACTGGTGAGGACGCCTATCGCATCACCATGGCGGTCGCCGGCTTCTCACAGGATCAGCTGACCATCACTCATCAACCTAACCTGCTGGTTGTGAGCGGGTCGCAATCTGGCGACGATGACGGCCAGTATCTCTATCGCGGCATTGCCGGGCGCGACTTCGAGCGTCGGTTCGAACTGGCCGACCATGTGAAAGTCGTCGGCGCCAGCTTGGACAATGGGCTGCTGAACATCGATCTCAAGCGCGAGCTTCCCGAAGAGATGAAGCCGCGCCGCATCGCCATCGCCGGCAGTACGGCAAAGGCGGCGCCTCGGCAGATCGACGCCGAAAAGAACGCAGCCTGAAGTCAGAGTGAATCAGAAGCGACCGGCACCGGCAATCGCCCGGTGCCGCGCGGTTGAACGTGGAGGTGAATGAAGATGAACATGCGTGACCTTATCCCGTGGGGCCGCAACAACAACCAGGCCCCGAGCATCTATAGCGGTGGCGACCCGTTCCTTTCGCTTCACCGCGAGGTAAACAGGCTCTTTGACGATATGTTGAGGAGCTTCGAGACGCGCTTGCCTGCTGCGGGACAGCTTTCGCCTTTCGATAGCGGCTGGCCGAAGGTGGAGATTTCGGAGTCGGATAATGAGCTTCGCGTCACCGCCGAAGTCCCCGGTATGGAGGAGAAGGATATCGAAGTCCTGCTTGAGGAGGACGTGCTGACCCTGCGTGGCGAAAAGCGGTCGGAGACCGACGAGAAGGACTACTCCGAGCGCTTCTACGGTCGCTTCGAGCGGCGCATACCCCTCGGCTACGAGGTCGAGGACGACAAGGTCAAGGCGTCCTTTGCCAACGGCGTCCTGACCCTGACGCTACCGAAGAACCCGAACGCGCAGTCGAAGGTGAAGCGCATCCCGATCACCCACTGACGCATGGAACCAAGTCGGAGGCGGCAGGCCGCTGCCTCCGGGGCATCCTTCGCCAAAAAAGGGAGGGGTGAGTGATGCAGAGGCAAGAAAGAGAAGTCACACCTATCGTAGAAAATCTCGGACCGGCATACGACAAACGCGGGCGAGCGCCGTCGTTCGGCCGATCGGAGTTCCCGCGTGATGCGGTCGCACGAATCTACAAGCCTTGCCGCTCAGTCATGACCTCGGGCCGTGCGCGGCCGAAGGGCTGGCGGCTGGTGTTCGAGCGGCGTACTGCGGCGGTCATTGAACCGCTGATGGGCTACACCGGAAGCGGTGACACGCTGAGCCAGGTGGAGCTCGATTTTCCGACGGCTCAGGCGGCCATCGACTATGCCGAACGCCAGGGGCTTGCCTACGCGGTTCAAGGAAGCCCGGCGGCCGAAAAGTCCAGTGTCGAATCTTCTGATGCGGACAAGCGCCTGCAGGCCGGCGCAGACGTTGTCTGGAACCGCCTCCAGTTGGCTTTGCTGGAGAGCAGACACGGCGGGGTTTCGCAGGCGCCTCATTATGGACCGGCGCTGACGGACCCGGAGGCGTTTTATGCATCGCCGATGGACGTGGTCGTCGATCCTCTTCTGACAGCCGACGAGAAACGCGCCATCCTGCGAAACTGGGCATGGAACGAGTATCTGGTCGATCTCGCGACGGCCGAGGGGATGCCGGAAAACGCGCGTCCGACACGGCTCGACGAAGTGGAATTGGCCCTGCTCGCACTGGAGCCAGTTACGGCTGCGAACCTGGCCGTTTCCATTCCTCAACAGAAGCAGAAGGCAATGTGAGGTGCCGTCATGGATCCGCTGATCGTGCTCGATTGTGAAAATACCGTGCCGAACCGTTTCGCACTGGCCGTCGCCGCGGCGGGGCGGGCTCGCGCGCTCAGCCGGGGCTCTGAGGTCGCCTGTCCGACAAAGTGACCCTGCCCGTCGAACTCGCCCTGCGCGAGATCGCCGGCAACCGCTTCCAGCCCGACGAGGTCAAGCCCTTCGTTCTGGCCGGTTCGGTTCCGCGCGATGGCCGGGTTCGGCCCGGCCGACGAAGAAAGCTTCGCGGTGGCGAGGGGCAATCCCTGGCTGCCGCACCCGCCTTCGCTCAGAGGGCGGTGCACTGACAATGTCCGGAAAGGAGGATGAACAATGGAGAAATGGCTGAAAACTGAAAAACGTCCGGTGATCGATATCGTCAATGTGATCGCCGGCATAGCACTGGTCCTGTCGCCTTGGTATCTCGGCTTTGCGGCTGAACCCCATGCGGCCTGGAACGCCTGGATCGCCGGTGCGGCGATCGCCCTTATCGCCGTGGGTGCGCTGGTTGCGTTCCATGCCTATGAGGAATGGGCAAACCTGGTGGTTGGGCTGTGGACGCTGATCTCGCCTTGGGCCCTCGGTTTTTCGGCCCTGGCAGCGGCCATGTGGGCTCATGTGATCGTGGGCGTCATCGTGGCGGCCCTGGCTGCCGGAAGCCTCTGGTTCTTCGGCGACCGTCCGCTTTCAACGGCCTGACCAGCATCTCCGGCGGGCCCGTTTTCCGGGCCCGCTTTTTTCAACCGCCATGGGGCCAGGCACATCGGTCGCCGAAACACAGGGCCGCCTTTTCACCGACGTGTATTAAGCCGGATCTCGCCCTGCATTTGCGGCTCGTGATTTCCTGTGCTGGGCGCGCGGGGAAGAAAGAGATGAACGCTTGTTCCCTCGCCGACCGCACTCTCGATCCGAACATGGCCCCCAGACTGCTTGATGAAGCCGTAAACCTGGCTAAGCCCAAGTCCGGTTCCGCGGCCATCCGCCTTGGTGGTAAAGAACGGCTCGAACACTTGGGCCAGGACCTCCTTGCTCATCCCGCACCCCGTATCGCTGACCGTGACCCGAACGAAAGAAGCAGCCAGAGCGGCCACGTCTTCGATGTCGTCGGGAGTGTCGCTGGTCTCGATCGCCAGCGTGCCCCTGCCGGCCATCGCGTCCTTGGCATTCACAGCCAGGTTCAGGATGGCGACGTCCAGCTGATTGGCGTCGACGAGGACAGGGCCAAGTGCCGGATCCAGCTCAAGGCTGATGCGGATCCCGTTCCCCAGGGTCCGCTCCAGCAGCATCGTGACGGCTTCGATTCGTCCATTCAGGTCGATTGTCTCCGGATACAGCGACTGTCCGCGAGAGAACGCGAGCAATTGCTGCGTGAGCGCACCGCCGTTTTGCGTTCGTTTGAGCAACTCTTCGATCAAAATCGCCGTGTTCGGATTGGCAGGATCCTCGCGCAGCTGCTTCTGAAGCAGTCGCAGCCCCGATTCGAACACCGCGAGCAGATTGTTGATGTCGTGAACGATGCCGGCAGCGAGCCGGCCGATCGCTTCGAGCTTTTGTGATTGACGTCGACGCTCCTGCTGCGCGCGTTGCGCGGAGACATCGCGAACACTGGCAAGCAGCGCCGGCCTACCGTCCCAGCTAAGCTCAACCGTCCGCATTTCCACTTCGGCTGGTGCTCGATTGGGCCTGTGGACGGTGATTTCCGTGGTTTCACCCGATATGACCGGCCGCCCGAGGGGAACGTGGACGAGATCGGCAGCCGGATAACCGAAGATCGCGGCGGCCGCCGGATTCGCATAAAGCACCGTTCCCGACAGATCGACGACGAGAACCCCGTCGGCGGTGGTTTCGATCAGCCGTCGGAAGTCGAGCTGGCTGATGCCCGCCAGACTTGCGTCGCCGTATTGGTCCAAGATTTCGGCTGCGCGGCGCGCCATCTCAACGCTCCTCACGCCGAGGATGCGGCGGAGTCGCCGAACACGTCGGGCGCGCCATCGAAGGGCTGACCGAGATGCATGCCGCCGCCGTCGATTGTGAAGCGCCGAATCTGCTTGTCATGCTCGCTGCCGCGCATTTTCAGCACCATGATCCCCCGATGCATGAAATCCCCTTCCTGGATGTATCGCAACAGGATGATAGAGTCCGTGAGGGTTGAAATATGCTGTTCGCTGGCACTCTGGCCGCCGACGAGCGATTTGTTGGTGGCCGTGCAAAGGCCAGCGATCTCGTGTTTCTTGATGAAGGAAGTGAGGCTGATCAGGAATTCACGGAAACCGGTCTCTGGTGCGATCCGTTCCAATGCCGACAGGCTGTCGATAGCGATCCGGTCAGGGTTGAACTCCTCAACGAGCTCGCGGATCATCAACAGGTGGTCCGGCAAGTTCTGCGCTTCCGGGTAAATGCAAACGACCTTAAGCCGACCATCCGCCTCCATGGCCTCGAAATCGACGCCCCAGCCGCGCGCATTGCGGAACAGCTGGCCGCGGCTCTCTTCGTAGCCGACCAGCAAGGCACGTTCGCCAGCCGCTGCGCCGCCTGCCAGAAAGTTTGTCACCAGCAGCGTCTTTCCGGTGCCCGTCGCACCGCTGACGAGGGTGACGCTGTCGCGGAAGAATCCACCGCCACACATCCTGTCGAGTTCCGGATTGCCGCTCGTCACCCGCTTGGTGCTGGATTGCTGCTCGAGCCGCAATGAAGACAATGGCACCGCCACTATGCCTTGCTTCACCACAAGCGTGATCGGCACCTCGCCCTCGACGTGGCGGCTGCCCCGCATCTTGAGAACTTCGATCGTGCGCCTGCGCCGCTCGCGGTCGAGTGCGTTGCGCAGGATTACCACGTTGTCGGCAACGAACTCCTCGATCCGGTGGCGGGAGATCTCGCCATACTCGCTGTTGCGTTCGGCGGTCATCAGCACCGTCAAACCGTCCCTCTTTAGCGCCGTCGCGATGCGAAGGAGCTCCCGACGCACCGATGTCTGCTCCGCGACGAAGTGGTCGAACAGCTGCGTGACTGAATCCAGCACGATGCGCTTCGCCGCGGCCTGTCGCGCAGCGTGCAGGACACGCGTCAGCAAACCAGACAAATCGAAATTGCCGATAATCATCTGGTCGTGGTCACGCGGGCTGGCGTCGACGAAGACCAGCTTGTTCATCTCGCGCCAACGGCGGATGTCCCAGCCGAAGCTGGCCATGTTGACCTCGATCTCGACCGGCGATTCCTCGAACGTGACGAAGACGCCGGGCTCGTCGAGCACGGTGATGCCGTGGGCCAAAAACTGCGTCGCAAACACAGTCTTGCCACTGCCCGGCGTGCCTCCGACGATCGTGGTGCGCCCGCGCGGCAGGCCGCCCATCACAAGATCGTCGAATGCCTCGATACCGGTCCTGACGCGTTCGAGCACAGGATCGATGAGGATCTCTTCAGCTGTGGTCATAGCCACTGTCCTTCTTGCGATAACCGAAATAGTCGAGAACCTGAGCGATGTTGCTGATGTCGCCAATCAGCCGGCGCGGAGGAGTGGTTGACTCATCCGAGAGCGTCGGCGTCGCCAGAATGCCGGCCCTTTCCGCCTCTTCAGGATGCGCGAGGACGTCGACGACCTGGATTTCGATATCGCCGGCCAACTCCTCCACGATCCTCAGACGGCTTTCCAGCGCCCGGCGGGCGCCCGGTCCATCGCCGGCGACATAGAGTCGAAGCAGGCCGTTGGCCCCTGGATTGGACCGGTCACTGACGCTCATGTTCACGCCTTGCTGCAGGGAGTTGCAGTTTTTGGCGTGCACGAGGCGCCACGCCGGGGAATCCAGTCGCCGGCATTTTTCTTCCCTCAGCAGCCGTCGGTCTGCCTGGAAGCCGATGCACCACGGCTCGCGCTCGGTGAGGCCTGGATCAGCGCCCCTGTGCAATGTGTAGATAGCCGCGCCCGCCTCGTCTGCGCACTTGTGAACATTTCTCCGCGCCGTCCGTTGTAAACGCCGCCATTTGGAAGGAGGAGCGCGATGGAGAACCCTCGAAAACAACCAGACCCGATCGGAAACAACCTGCTTCGGGCCCTCAGAGCCGACGACTGGGAGATCCTGGAACGGAGGCTCGAACAATGGTCGGCGCCCGCCGGGACCTTGCTGCACGAGCCAGGCGATGCAGTCCGTTACGCCTACTTCCCTCGCGGATCGGCCCTGGTCTCCTACCGCGTCGTGCTGAGCGACGGGCGAGCGATCGAGACTGCGCTCATCGGACGTGAAGGAGCGGTCGGCGGCATCGTCAGTCAAGGGAGACTTCCGGCGTATGCACGGGCCGAAGTTCAACTCGGCGGTTCATTCTTCAGGATCGACCTGCACCATCTCGAAGAAGCCAAATTGCGGTCCTTGACATTGCGTCACCTGTTTGCCCGCTACGCCGATTGCCTGATGGCGCAGGTATTCCAATCCGTCGCCTGCAGCGCAGCGCATTCGATCGAACAGCGCACGGCAAGATGGCTGTTGGCCGCGACAGAACGGACAGGCGCCGAAAACCTGGCGGTGACGCAGGAACAGCTTGCAACAATGCTGGGGGTCGGCCGCTCCTATCTGAGCCGAGTCATTCGAGACCTGAGGCAGCGCGGCGTCATCGAAACCCGGCGCTCCCGGCTTGCGGTACGCAGTCCAGAAGGGCTGCGCTCGCATGCCTGCGAGTGCAATGCGGCCGTCAGCCATCATTTCAACGACGTCTTGAAGGGGGTCTATCCGGCGGAGGAAAACGGCGTGACAGGTGGGCCGGGCATCCCGCACAGGAAAGGACAATGACCGACCCATTGTCGTCGCCGGTCGGTCTGGGCCTCCCACTTTTTTGCGCCGGACCTGGCCTACACCGATGCCGCGCGGGTTGGGCGACCTATATCCGTTTCCCTGTGGAGGCCGCCATGGACATGAGCAACAGAAAGACCCAGTTCAATATCTGGTACTGGATCGCGGCATTCGTGGGCGTGATGGTCGTCCAGTACATCTATGCCACGACGCAACACGTCGCCCAGATACCGTACAGCCAGTTCGAGGCCCTGCTGAACGCCGGCAAAATCGCCGAGGTGCAGGTTTCGGACCGATTCATCCAAGGCCGCTTCAAGGAGCCGCAAGACGGCAGGCCGCTGTTTATCACCACACGCGTCGAGCCGAACCTCGCCCGTGACCTGCAGGAACACGGCGTCACTGTGACTGGCCAGGTCGAAAGTACCTTCCTGAGCGACCTGCTTTCCTGGGTTGTGCCGGTGGTCGTCTTCTTTGGCCTGTGGATGCTGCTTCTAAGGCGCATGGACGGCGGCGTCGGGGGTTTGATGCAAATTGGCAGGAGCAAGGCCAGAATCTATGTCGAAGCCAACACGGGCGTGACCTTCGACCATGTGGCGGGGGTCGACGAGGCCAAGGCCGAACTGCAGGAGATCGTGGATTTTCTCAAGAACCCGGGCGAATACGGCCGCCTCGGAGGACGCATGCCAAAGGGCGTGCTACTGGTCGGGCCGCCGGGCACGGGCAAAACTCTGCTCGCCAAGGCCGTCGCGGGCGAAGCCAAGGTTCCGTTCTTTTCGATCTCCGGTTCGGAGTTCGTCGAGATGTTCGTGGGGGTCGGGGCCGCGCGTGTGCGCGATCTTTTCGAGCAGGCGCGGTCCAAGGCTCCCGCCATCATATTCATCGACGAGCTCGATGCTCTTGGCCGCGCCCGCGGGACCATGGTCGGCGGGCATGACGAAAAGGAGCAGACGCTCAACCAGCTTCTCGTCGAACTCGACGGTTTCGACCCACAGATCGGCGTCGTGCTGCTGGCCGCAACGAACCGTCCTGAAATCCTTGACCCGGCCCTTCTGCGCGCCGGCCGATTCGACCGCCAGGTATTGGTCGACCGGCCCGACAAGCAGGGTCGCATCAAGATCCTGCAGGTCCACATGAGCAAGGCCAAGCTGGCGACGGACGTCGATGCGGAAAAAGTGGCCGCGCTGACGCCCGGTTTCACCGGTGCTGACCTGGCTAATCTTGTGAACGAGGCGACGTTGCTGGCCACGCGCCGCAAGGCGGATGCGGTAACGATGGACGATTTCAACAATGCGGTGGAGCGCATCGTCGCGGGACTGGAGAAGCGCAACCGGCTCCTGAACCCGAAGGAGCGCGAGATCGTCGCCTATCATGAAATGGGTCATGCGCTGGTAGCCATGGCGCTGCCTGGCGTCGACCCGGTGCACAAGGTGTCGATCATACCACGCGGCGTCGGCGCGCTCGGCTACACCATCCAGCGTCCGACCGAGGACCGCTTCCTGATGACACGCGAGGAGCTGGACAACAAGATGGCGGTGCTGCTCGGCGGCAGGGCGGCCGAATGGATCGTATTCGGCCATCTGTCTACCGGAGCCGCCGATGATCTCGCCAAGGTAACCGACATAGCGCGCGCCATGGTGACGCGTTACGGCATGTCGGCAAAACTCGGGCACGTGGCGCTGGAAAAAGACCCACGCTCCTTCCTGAGCCCCAACCCGCTCGCCGGCGGACCGCGCGAGCACGATTACGGCGAAGCCGCCGCCGATGCCATCGACACGGAAGTACGCGACATTGTGGCGGCCGCGTTCGAACGAACCGTCGGCCTGCTCACCGAGCGGCGCGACGTGCTGGAAAGGGCGGCACGCAGGCTGCTCGAGACCGAGACGCTCGACGAGACTGAACTTGCGTCGCTGGTCGGAGACGTCTCGGCGGCGGATCGTGCTGCACGGGATGGGTCTGGTCAGTCGTCGGACAAGAGGAAGCCTGTGCTGCAGCCGGCCAGGACCGCGGCTGCAATCCCCACGCGCGGATCGGGGAAATTTCGGACGCAATGACAATGCCCAGGACTGCTCCCGACGGATGGATCGCCCTTGGAAAGCCGTGCCGCACGCTACGACGGCGACACGCGACATTGATGTCGATCTCTAGGCCTTCGAAATCCAGTATGTGTCGGTTACCAGCCAAGCGTTCTCGATGCCGTCTGCTGGTCGGCCTCGATGATATTGCGCGAGACCGGTGACTTTGCCTCGGGCCCCCTTGAGGGCAAGCCTTCAAGGCCTTTTCTTCATCACTGCGCCTGGCTCCGCTGCAGGGGTAAAACCCGCATGGCACAAGTGGCCGTACGGGAAAGGTATCGCCAGCCCTTTCCAGAAGCATCATGAAGCCTCGTTGGTCTTCGCCCGTGAACGGCAGCGCCATCCGGCCAGCGTCGGACAAATTTGAAAGCCACCGTTCCGGCACGTGCGTCACTCCGGCAAAGGCGACAACGACATCGAGGTCTGGCAGATCAACTGCCTGCGTTGCATCACCGAAAATCACGTCGACATGGGCATAATGAGCAAGATTGCTTTGCACGCGCCGGGCGAGTTCTTCGTCGATCTCATAGGCAATCACGCGTCCTTCAGAACCCGTCAGTTCAGCGAGGATGGCGGTGAAATAGCCGACACCGGCGCCTACCTGAAGGACGGTCTGGCCGGGAGCGATGTTCATATGGTCAAAAACCAAGGCCCAAAGCGACGGCAAACCCCGCTGTTTAGTCCGCACTTTTCGTCAAGTGAGACCAGAACGTCGTGGTAAATCTCATGAAGTGCGGCTGAAGGGCTGGTATGGACCGCCCCGATCTGCAATCTCGAATGGATACGCCATGGCCCGTTGCCGAGGTAGTGTTCGCGCGGAACCTTTGCGAAGGCCTCGATGACAGCAGGGTTGTGCAAGACCGGGGACGAGACACACAGGTCTTCGGCAAACCACCGGCGCGCTTCACTAGCATCGATTCTTGTCGGCATGGAATCTCGGCTCCCGGATCGCACGTAGTCCATCATGCTCTCAGAAAACCGAGTGACGGCAAAGGGTCGCTATCCTTGTATTGATGGACGATGGGTGCTGTCCGTTTGCGATCGAGCGCTGCTTCGCCAAGGGCCCACCGCGCAGCTGTAAATCGTGGCGATATGGAAGAACATTCTGCCCGACGATCACATCCTCCGGGTGGCGAGCAGCCTTGTGAGCCAGTCCGGATCCATTTCCGGCACGGAGGACAAAAGCCGTTCGGTATAGGGGGCATGCGGCGGCGTGAGAATTTCGCTCTTTAATCCCTGCTCAACGACTTTACCCTGGTGCATGACCACAATTTCGTCGGCTATGGCCCGCACGGTGGCAATGTCATGGGTGATGAAAATGTAGCTCATGCCGAGGTCGCGCTGAAGCCGCATTAACAGCTTCAGAATTTCCTCTTGCACAATCTGGTCGAGCGCGGACGTGATTTCGTCGCAGATAATGAGTTCCGGGTCGGCGGCCAAGGCCCGAGCGATGCAAACGCGCTGCTTCTGACCCCCCGACAGTTCGGCCGGCAGACGGTCAAGGTATGTTTCGCTCATCTCGACCATGTGCATGAGTTCGTCGATCCGCCGGTCCCTCTGCGCACCCTGCAGGCCAAGGTAGAACTCAAGCGGCCGAGCTATGATTTCTTCGACCGTCTGGCGCGGATTTAGTGCGTTGTCGGGCATTTGATAAATCATCTGTATGCGGCGCAGGATCTCTTTTGGGCGCGTCTTCAGGGTCTTGGAAAGGGTCTGGCCGGCAAAGGAAATCGACCCGGAAAGCGGTGGCAGCAGGCCGGTAACGACGCGGGCGAGCGTCGATTTCCCGGAACCGGATTCGCCGACCACGGCCACTGTTCTTCCACGTGGAACTTTGATGGAGACATCCTGGAGCACCTTGACCGCTCGGCCGTAGGCCGCCGTGACGTTGTCTATCGTAAGCAGATAGTCATCGGCCGGAACTTCGGGCTTTGCGAGCTTGCGCACGGCCCAGAGCGTTCTGGTATACTCCTGGCTGGGCGAGGCGAGCATCTGGCGCGTTTCTGCCTCCTCGACGGTAAGTCCATGGCGCAAAACCATGATGCGGTCCGCCATTTGCGCCACCACCGCCAGGTCATGCGTCACATAGATTGCAGCGGTGTTGAATTCCTCCACGATATTGCGAATGGAGGCGAGAACTTCTACCTGTGTCGTCACATCGAGCGCCGTCGTTGGTTCGTCGAAGACGATGAGGTCCGGATGGCAAGCCATTGCCATCGCGGTCATTGCCCGTTGCAACTGTCCGCCGGAAACCTGATGAGGATAGCGAAAGCCGATCGTCTCCGGATCTGGAAGCTGAAGACGGCGATAGAGATCGACCGCACTCCGGTTCGCTTTTTCTCGGCTGGCAATCCCATGAGCCACCACAGTTTCGACAGTCTGATCGAGGAGTCGGTGGGCTGGATTGAAAGAGGCCGCGGCGCTTTGCGCGACATAGGCGATGCGCGAGCCTCGGAGGCGGCGACGTCCTGTTTCGCTGATTGCCAGAAGATCGATACCGTCGAACAGGATAGAGCCCTTTGTGATCCGGCAGCCCGGCTTGGCGTAACCCATCGCGGCGAGGCCGATGGTGGATTTTCCGGCGCCTGACTCGCCGATCAGGCCAAGAACCTCCCCCCGCTTCAGCGCCAGATCGACCCCGCGGACAATGGGATGCCACCGCTCGTCCGAGAAGCCTTCTACATGCAAATTGCGGATCTGAAGCAGATGCTTGCCTTTTTCGCGCAATCCGGGGGCGCTATTTTTCATCCCGCAACCCACTTGTTGCGTGGAGGAACCAGTCGACGACGAAATTCACGGAGACCGTGAGGAGGGCAATCGCGCCGGCCGGCAGCAGCGGGGTGACATCGCCGTAGGTGATCAGGGTCGCGTTCTCGCGCACCATCGATCCCCAATCGGCGGTCGGTGGCTGAATACCGACGCCCAGGAAGGACAGTGCCGCGATCGTGAGGAATACGAAGCAAAATCGCAAGCCGAATTCCGCGACCAGCGGGGGCATCACGTTGGGAAGGATTTCCTTGGCGATGATCCATTTCGGGCCTTCGCCGCGCAATCGCGCCACTTCGACATATTCCATCACTGCCACGTTAAGCCCGACAGCGCGTGCGAGCCGAAAGACACGGGTAGAATCGAGCAGCGCAATGATGATTATCAGGCTGGTGATCGACGAGCCGAAGATCGAAAGCAGCACCAGGGCGAAGATCAGGCTTGGGATCGACATCAACACGTCCACCGCACGCGACAGTATCTGGTCGAGCCATCCTCTGTACAATGCGGCGAGAAGGCCTAGCGAGACGCCGACTGCGAAGGACAGCAGCGTGGTCGCGACGGCGATACCGATGGTGTTGCGCGCACCGTAAATCAAGCGTGTGAGCATATCGCGGCCGAGCTGGTCCGTTCCCAATTTGAACTGCTGGCTCCACGGTGCGAAGGCTTCGCTGAAGACCTGCGTTTCGCCGTATGGGGCGATCCAGTGCGCGAAGATCGCAACGATGACATAGCCGATGATCACGACGATGCCGAACCAGGCACTGAAGGGGGCCTTCTTCAGTGCCGTTTTGGCCCGGGTGACGCGCGAGCGCCTCAGCCTGTGAACCTGAGCGATGGGTTCGTAGCTGGTCATCGTGGATGCAGGAGCCTGGGATTGGTGGCGATGGAAATGATGTCGGCTGTTAGATTGAGGAGGATATAGGTCGCCGCGAAAATCAGGGCGCAGGCCTGGACAACCGGAACATCCCTGGATTTGACCGCATCAACCATCAGCTGACCAATGCCGGGATAGACGAACACCACTTCGACCACGACCACTCCGACGACGAGATAAGCCAGATTGAACGCCACCACAGTGACGATCGGAGCCCATGCGTTGGGCAACGCATGCCTGAGTACGATTGTCATGGGCGACATTCCCTTGAGACGCGCCATGTCGATATAGGGGCTTGCCAGCATGTTGATGATCGCCGCTCGTGTCATGCGCATCATGTGGGCGACGATGACGAGCGTAAGCGTGATCGCCGGCAAGGCTACTCTCCAAACATGCTCCCAGAACGGCGTCTGGTCGTTCACATTCGACAATGTCGGGAACTTGGGAACTGCATTGAGTATCCAGTTCAATGAGACCGCAAGCCAGTGTGGCAGTGATTGTGCGAACCCGGATCCGATGAACGTGTCGCGCGAGATGACGAGGTAGACAAGCATATAGGCGACGAAAAACTCGGGGAACGAAATCGTTGTCAGCGTCACGGCGTTCACCAGCCGGTCGAACCAGCTATTGCGGTAGAGCGCAGCGAGGATGCCCAGTCCCAGGGCCAGCGGAACTGCAATCAGCGCGGTCATCGATGCAAGGAAGATCGTATTGTAGAGGCGTGGCGCGATGATCTCGGCGACGGTACGCCGGTACCCGGTGCGACTCGCGAATGAAGAGCCGAAATCACCGTGGAGCATCTGCCCGACCCAGACGAAGTAGCGCTCGACAGGCGGACGGTCGATGCCGATTTCTCGCTGGAAGGCGGCGACCGTTTCGGGTGTCGCGGATTGCCCGAGCATCGCCTTGGCGAAATCGCCCGGCAGCATTGCAATCGCAGAGAAGATAATGATGGACACGATGAACAGCGTGACCAGGCCGAGGCCAAGGCGTTGCAGGACCGTTCTTGCGACGGGGTTCATGTGCACGCGTTTCCCGTTGCCGTCGCTGCCCTGCCACACCCGGCAGGGCCCGCGGCTGCGAGCCGGAGCCCAGTAGCCATCGCGGGTCCGGCCCGCACCCTCACGCAGTGGCGATCCACCAGCGTTCGGCCATCTTCAATCCATCATTCTCCCAGTTCGGCGCCACTTCGCCATGTGCGAGCTTGTTGGATTTGGCGCTGACGAAATTGTTGAAGACCAGCACGATGCTGCCGCCATCATCATGGGTCAGTTGCTGCATCTCGGCATACATTGCCGCTCGCTTGGCCTCGTCCGTTTCGGCGCGCGCCTGGACAAGCAATTCGTTGAAGCGGGGATTCTTCCAGAACGACTCGTTCCAGCTGGAGTCTGCGGCAAAGGCTTGCGTGAACATCCAGTCGGCTGTCGCGCGACCGCTCCAATACGAAGCGCACCAAGGTTTCTTGAGCCAGACGTTGTCCCAGTAGGCGTCCTCGGCCTCACGCACGACGTTTACGTCGATGCCGCACTGGGCTGCCGTCTCGCGGATGAGCGCAGCCGCATCGACCGCGCCTGCAAAGGCGGCATCGGCGACCGAAAGGTCCACCTTCAGTTTTTCCATTCCTGCCTTTTTCAGGTAATGCTTGGCTTTTTCCGGATCGAAACTGTGCTGCGGCTGCGGATTGGTGGCGAATTTGATCGCCGGCGCGATCGGGTTGTCGTTGGCCACGGTGGCGTGACCGAGAAAGATTTTGTCGACGATCTCCTGACGGTTGATCGCCCATTTCAAAGCCATTCGGACGTCCGGATTGTCGAACGGCGCCATCGTGACATTCATCGGTAAGGTATAGTGCCCATAGCCGGTGACCTCGACGATCTCCACCTTAGGGTTGCGTTTCAGCATGCCGAGTGTCTTGAGGTCGGCGCGGCCAATATAGTCCACCTCCCCTGTCGATAGCGCAGCCATGCGGGCGGCGAGATCGGTGATGGCGATGAACTCCACCTCATCGAGGTAGGGTTTGCCGTTCTTGAAATAGTTCGGATTGCGCTTGAGTTTGGCCGAAACGCCGGGCTGGAAATTCTCGAGCACGAAAGCTCCGGTGCGAACGCCCGATCCCCAATCCGCCTTGCCGTCCTTGGACGGCATGATGACCAGATGGTAGTCACTCATGATGTAGGGGAAATCGGCGTTGCCGCTCTTCAACGTGAAGACAACCGTCTCCGGGCCATCCGCCTTGATGCTCGCCACAGGCTCAAGCAGTGGCTTCGCCGCCGACTTGGTTTCGTCGCCCATATGATAGCGAAGCGAAGCCACGACGTCGTCCGCCGTGACATTCTTGCCATTGTGGAAGGTTGCGCCCTTGCGTAGCTTGAAGACCCAGGTTTTGGCCCCGTCCGACGATTCAAAGCTCTCGGCAAGGTCCGGTTGGACGTTGCCTTTCGCGTCGACCTCGGTGAGGCTGTTGGACATCGAGCCCGAGAACGCGGTCTGTGTGAACGTATCCAGGTAGCCGGCTGGGTCGATCGAATCTGTCGTTGCGCCATGTGCCATGCCCAGCTTGGCGAAGCCGCCCTGCAGCGGTTCGGCCCGCGCCGTGCTGACGAAGAGCTTGTCCGCAGCGGTAAGCGTCAGCCCAGCGGCCAGCCCAAGATGAATGAAGTCGCGACGGGAAATCTTGCCGCGACCAATCAGGCTTTGAGCGATACCAAGCTTGTATTCAGATTCTGACATTTGACTCTCCCATTGCGGATTTTCCGCGTTATTGTTCGTCACGCACCCTGTGTAGAAATCTGCTTGTTAGCTGCGATCACCCTTTCTTCTGACTGCTCAAATCAGCACCTCAATCAGGCCGTCACATAGATACTGCCCGCCTCGACAGTGACTGGAAATGTGCGCGCGCGAACGGACGGATCGACCAGGGCCGCGCCTGATTTGATGTCGAATTCCCAGCCATGCCAGGCGCACCGCACGATCTCGTTTTCGCGGTGATAGATGAATTGCGCCTCTTCGACCGGTGCAGTTGTTCCGCATTGCGGCCCCTCGCAAAGCGGAGCTCCACGGTGCGGACAAACATTCAGCAGCGCGTGGAATGAATCTCCGATGCGAAAAACGCCGACCGAAAGGCTGCGGATCTTGGCGATGAAGGGAGATCCGGTTTCGATCTCGTCGACTCTGCAGATGTATGTCTTCTCGGGCATCGTGTGCTTCCTCAGGCGGCATTCGCCGCTTGCGCGCGGGGGATGCGCTTGTAGACCTCCAGCGCGTTCAGCCCCATGATCTTGCTCTTCCAGGCAGGAGGGATTTGCAGCGTGTTGGCATCGTCGTAGTCCCAATGCGGATAGTCGGAGGCAAACATCAGCGTGTTTTCACCGTCCATCGCCTCGAGAGTGGACCAGAGATGCTGAATATTTGCGGGCTGCTCCAGCGGCTGTGTGGAAAAGCGGATGTTGCGCCGGCAATATTCGGAAGGCAGCATCTTCAGCCATGGCGTCTCTTTTCGTAGGGCTTTGTAATCTGCGTCCAGGCGCCACAGCACGGACGGCACCCAGGCGACGCCGCATTCGATGACCACGAAGTAGAGGTCAGGCCATTTTTCGAAGACGCCATGCGCAATCATGCTTGCGACATGCGAAATTGCCGACATGTGCAGGATAGCGTGGGTCTCCCAGAAGAATGTCGTCGGCGCAGGAGCGATCGCAGTCGAATTCACGCCGCCATGGCCGCCCAGATGTATGGCAAAGGGCAGCCCCACCTCGGCGCATGCTTCGTAGATCGGATGGTAAAACGGATCGCCATAGGGCTTGACGGAGCCTTGCGAGGCAAGAACCTGAACCATGCGCGGATGATTGCCCAGGCGGCGTATCTCGGCGGCCGCGAGCTTCGGATCCTGTGGCGCGATGATGATCGAGCCCATGAAGCGGTCGTCCTTCCGCAGCCATTGGTCGATCTGGTAGTCATTATAGGCGCTGACGAGGGCGCTGGCATAATAGGGATTGGCGAGAGTGGAAGCCTCGATCGGCTCATCGCCAGTCAGGATCGCCACATCGACCTTGTACTTGTCGAGGTGCTTCTCCTTCATGATGAGATAGTTGTCGGCTTCCGTCTTCGGACGGACGTCCTTGCGGGAGAAGTCCTGCGGATGAAACCAGGGACGATGGCCATGCGGGAAGGCGCCAACGGGACCTGTCTTCTCGCCTTCAACGAACATGTCCTTCCATAGGCCGGAAAGGTAAGGCTCCAACACGGTCGCGCTTGACCAGTAATTGTGACAATCGCAGTCGACTATGAACACGTTGCTCAGCTCCGTAGCTTCAGCCTGGTCGATCTGCCGGCCGATTTCACCGAGTGCAGCTTCGGCCTTGAGTATTGTTTGATCAAGCTTATGATCCTGCGCAATATGATCGACTTTTTCGATCGGAGGTCGCGTGCAGCTAGATCACATCGAAACCTTTCTCGACATCATCGAGTCGCGAAACTTCAACCGCACCGCCGATCGGTTGGGATTGACCCAGTCGACGATCAGCACCCGCATCAAGAATCTGGAGAGTGCGATCGGGTCGGAGCTCTTTCAGCGCGGGCGTGCCGGTGCTGAGCCGACAGCCGCAGGGCGGCGGTTCGAGGCCTACGCCAGGTCCTTGCTGTCGACCTGGTCGCAAGCTCGACACGACGTACGAGCGTTCAACCGCTTCGAGGGCACCTTGCGCATCGCCGCACAGGTGGGCATGACCCGCTCGGTCTTGCCCGGATGGGTCGAGACATTGTGCCAGGCGCTTCCAAAATCCTCGATCCATGTCGAGTCAGATTATTCGAACCAGATGGTCAGCGACCTAAGTATGGGAAATCTGGATATCGCCGTCCTTTATGCGCCTCGCTACCTGCCTGAGATCGCCTACGAACATCTGATGGTGGAGGAATATGTGATGGTTTCGACGGCTGCCAGAACGCTGTCCGACGTCGACCCTGAAACCTACATTCGCCCGGGCTACACCGCCGTGCTGGAAAAGACGCACGCAGAACTGCTGGCCCAACTGGCGATCTGCCGGCTTTCGACGGGATCGGAAACTCTTGCGGAGATCATGCTGCGGCGAACGGGCGGCACCTGCTACATGCGCAGCGATGATGCGCGCAGGTTCACAGCTGAACTCCCATCGTTCCTCGTCGAGGGAGCGCCGACGCTGCACCAGCCAGTCCATACCGCGATACTTGCGCGCCGCAAACACGAACCCATTATTCGCAAAGGCGTCCGAGCTCTCCAGGTGGCTGTCATGTCACTGGAAGTTTAATCGAAATTGCCGATCATAAAGGTAGGATTGCGCGGCTGTTCAGCGGGTTTTGAAATGGCATCTTGGCTCGACTTCAAACCCGAGTTGAATGATGAACGCACACGCCGCCTTTGGGCCTTCCGGCTTCGTCCCGACGAAGCGTCATCGGCAGTGGGCCCAGAGCACGCCGCAACTTGTGCTCTGCCGGCGCGTGATCGACGAAACGCACGATGTGAAAACATTCGTTCTCACACCCGTTTCAGATCGGATGTTCTGCTTCAGCGCTGGCCAGTATGTTCTGGTGCACCTTACGATCGACGATGCCGCAGTGACGCGCTCCTACTCTGTTTCGTCACCGCCGACGCGACCGCTCGACCTGCAGATTACCGTGAAACGAACGCCGGGCGGGCTCGTTTCGAATTGGCTGCATGACAATTTGAAGCCCGGCGATGGGATCGAGATCGAAGGGCCGCTCGGCTCGTTCAATCTCGACGATCTGCCGCACGGAAAGTCCCTTTTCCTTTCGGGTGGCAGCGGGATAACGCCCGTCATGTCGATGCTGCGCGCATTTACCGACCGCGCAGCCGACCAGGATATCCGCTTCATTCACAGTGCGCGAACGCCGGACGACATCATCTTTCGGCTAGAACTGGACGCACTTGCCGCTCGCTTTCCCAATGTTCAAGTGACTTGCATTTGCAGTCAGGAAGACCCGGCATGGACGGGTCCAACCGGGCGAATGAATAGTGAGATGCTCCTGACCTTGGTTCCCGATCTCTACAGCCGCACGGTGTTTGCCTGTGGGCCGGAATCCTACATGAAGGCGGCGCGCAGCTGCCTCGGCGCAATCGGCCTCGCTCCTTCACAGTATCATGAAGAGAGCTTCGGAGGCGGCAACGTTTCGCGCTCGGCGCAGGCTCCAAAGATTTCGTCTTCGGTCCGCTTCGCCCTCTCCGGCATTGCGCATCACTGCGCGCCCGGAGAGACCTTGCTGGAAGCGGCGCGCCAATGTGGGGTCTACGTTCCCACCGCTTGCCAGCAAGGGATTTGCGGTACGTGCCGGATCGCCAAGCTGTCCGGCGAAGTCGTCATGGATGACTTAGGCGGGCTGACATCGGAAGACAAATCGGCAGGCTACGTCCTGGCGTGCTGCAGCCGCCCGCAAGGCGACGTTTTGCTTGATCTGTGATTCTACCCCGTCGCGGAACCAAATCGGGGCAGCGTTTGCCTTCAACGACCAAGCCGTAGCGCTGCGACTGCAAGTGATTTGCATTTCCGATCCGGATGCGCTCGCCCGATTTCTGGCGCAGCTCACGCTGCGCATCGCAAGCAACAAAAGTCCTACCCAGCAGTAGGTTCGAGCTCTCATTCAGCCGTTGCATGGGATCGACCTGGACAAAAGAGGCGCTGCAGTTCCGCTCCAGCTACACCGTCGCGGCCGGATCAGGGGCCTTGCGGTTGAGATGAACCGCAATCGAATTACGGTTCACCAAGCGGGCCGCGAGGACATGGTGTTCAAAAGATGCGGTGTCTCCTGCGAGCCTCTTCAAGAGAAGCTCGGCCGCCGTCGCGCCGACCAGATGCGCCGGCTGTGCGATGGCTGTGATACCTTGGGCCACGAACTGCATCCAGTCGAGATCGTCGAAGCAAAGCAGCGAAACGTCTCCCGGAATCGCAAGCTTCAGTGCGGATGTCGCCTCCAGAACGCCTGTCGACATCACACCGTCGGCGGTAAACAGGGCGGACGGCGCATTGCGCATTGTCAGCAGATCGAGTGCCTCCTTGCGGGCTGCCTCGCTGGAATAGACCGCTACACGGCGGATCAACTGCGGATCCGGCGAAATGCCCGCGGCGCGATGGGCTTCGAGATAACCCAACAACCGTTGCCAGCTTGGATGATGGTAGCGAACGTCCGAGCTGGAGAGATCAGCGTTTGCCACAAAGGAGCCAACATCATCGCGTTGGTCCGGCCCAAGTTCCGCCAGTATTCCAATGCGGCTGTGTCCGGCCGCGATCATCGCCGCGACGCTGTTACGCGTAATAGAAACGTTGTCGACCACGACCGAATCGGTTTCCAGGCCCGCCACAATGCGGTCGAACTGCACGACGGGACAGCGGGCTACGACTGCCTCACGAAGATGATCCGGCTCGTTCACGAAGGTCGACGAAACGACCAAACCGTCTACCTGCTTTTCCAGCAGCAGCTGCACCGCCTCTCGCTCGAGTTCGGCATTTTCGTCACTATTCGTAACGATAACCCCGAAACCGCCGCAGCGCGCGACGTCCCCTATTCCGCGCAGCACGCTTGCATAGAATGGGCTTTCGATGTCGCCCACGACCACCCCGATAGTCTGCGTCTTACCGGTGATCAGACCTTTGGCGAGGCGATTGGGGCGATAACCCAGCGCAGCTGCTGCGGCGCGCACCTTCTCCTGGACCTCAGGGCTGCTGTAGCCGTAGCCACCAAGAACACGCCCAGCCGTGGCAGAGCTCACTCCAGCCCGGCGAGCGACTTCGATGATAGTTGCGTTCTTGGATCTTTGAGTCACTCAGCAAGTCCCGCCGACCATGCAACGTCGTGGCGACGAACTAGCGGCAGTTAGGCACACCCGCAAGACCGAACACTGCAGCACCCGCCGTTGCGCACAAACCATTTAGATCACAGCACCTCCGACAGAAAGCGCCGAAGACGCGGGCTCTGCGGATTGTCGAAAAGGTCCTCAGGTCGCCCTGCCTCGACGATCCGCCCCTCGTCCATGAATACGACCTGGTTCGCGGCCTTGCGGGCGAAATTCATCTCGTGTGTTACGACCACCATCGTCATCCCGCCCCGACCGAGATCGGCCATCAAGTTCAGGACGCCTTTGACCAATTCCGGATCGAGGGCGCTGGTGACTTCGTCGAACAGCATAATTTCGGGTTCGAGGGCGAGCGCACGCGCGATGGCCACCCGCTGCTGTTGCCCGCCCGAGAGATTGGCGGGCCGATGGTCTTTGCGCTCCAGCAGTCCGACTTCATGCAGCCTGGCTAGGGCGGCGCCCTCAGCCTCCTCCCGCGACATGCGTTTAACTTTGCGCAGCGCCAGAGTGATGTTGGCGAGCGCGCTGCGGTCGGGAAACAGATTGAACTGCTGGAAAACCATGCCGACGCGCCGCCGGAGTTGGTCAGGGGTCTGTTTGTAGATGCTTTCGCCATCGAGTAGAATGTCACCGGCTCGACACTCTACGAGGCGGTTGAGGCAACGCAGCAAGGTCGACTTGCCCGAGCCGGACGGCCCGATGAGGCACGTCACAGTCCCGGGCTCCACTTTCAGACTGACGTCATGGAGCACCTGGACGGCGCCATAGGCCATGTCGATATTCTTGACCTCGATGCCGCCGCCCTTGAAGCGCGTGGGCGCCGCTGCGGGCAACTTCGCTGAGCCCGGCACGACGGCTTCGGCAAGCTCGGCGACTTCCTTGAGGCCGCTCTGCACAGCGGTGATACGTTTGCCGACGCGCATGCGCGCGTCGATGTAATTGACGAGGTGGGTCAGCGGCACCGTGATCACGAGATAGAACACGCCGGCCAGCAAGAGCGGTGACAAGTTGCCGGTCAGCACGGCCTGGTCTTGGCCGACGCGGAACAGTTCGCGTTCGGAGGCGAGAAGGCCAAGGAAATAGACCAGGCTGGAGTCCTTGACGTTACCGATGAACTGGTTGACCAGTGCAGGCAGGACGCGGCGGATGCCTTGCGGGATCACCACCAGGCGCATGCCTTGGCCGTACGTCATACCGAGAGTGCGCGTTGCGTCGATCTGACCACGCTCGACGCTCTGAATGCCGGCGCGAAAAATCTCTCCGATGTAGGCGCCGGCAATCAGGCTGAGTGCCAGAATGCCCAGCGGATAAGGCGATGGACCGAACAGATCTCGGCCCAACCGCGCGAAGCCTTGGCCAATAATCAGGATCGTGACAATGGCGGGAAGCCCGCGGAAGATATCGGTGTAGACTCGGGCAAGGAGTTTCAGCGGCCGATTTTCGGAAATCCCCATGACGGCGAGGACGATACCGATCAGCGTCCCGAAAAACGTCGAGGCAAGGGCCAGGATCAGGGTGTTCTTGAGGCCCACCATAACCATGTTTGGCAGAACTTCTGCCATCGCCTGGAAATCTAGGAAGCTGCGCGAGAAGGTATCGAACCAGCTCATATCAAGTCCATCTATAACTCGGCCGGGCACCGTTGCTCACGGGCCCGGCCGGAAAATTGTAACGAAGTCGCGCGAATTTACTTCTTGGGCAGATATTGATCCGGCATCGGGGTGCCAGGGAACCATTTTTCGTGCAGCCGCTTCCAGGTGCCGTCGTCCATGGCCTCTCGCAGCGCCTTATTCAGCGCCTCGCGGAAGGCGTCGTTGCCCTTCTTGACGACGAAGCCGGCGGGCGCATCGAAGGACGGCACGTTCATTGTTATCTTCAGGTTCTTATAGCGCTCCACATACTGCTTGGCCGACTCATAGTCAGTGAAATGGCCATCAATCGTTCCGTTGTTCAGCGCCGCCACCGCAGTGTTGTTGTCGGGGAATTTGACGATGTCGCCCTTGAGATTCTTCTCTGCATAGATCTCCTGCAGCGTCCCCTGGATGACGCCGATGCGCTTTCCCGCTGTGCTCTCATTGCTCGTCAGAGCCGGATCGGCCGAAATAATCGACAGATAGCCGGCGAGATAGCCGTCGCCAAAATCCACGGTCTTCTTGCGCTCCGCGGTCGTGCCAATGGCTGCGACAGCGACGTCGAAGCGACCGTTGGCGACAGACGGAAGTAGCGCCGAGAATTCCTGGCCGGTGAAAACGACCTGCTCCTCCTTGAACCCGAGCCGGCGCGCCACGTCGCGGAAGAGTTCAGCATCAAAGCCGGTGAAGTTGCCGTTGGCGTCGGTGAAGACATAGGGTTTCGCATCGCCCATGGTTCCGACGCTGATCACGGCCGGGTCGATGAGGTTGTAGGGGTTGTCGGCCGCTTTTGCCTGTGTTGACGAGGCCAACGTGCCAAGTCCTGTCACCAGCGCGATAGTCAGCGCCAGACCGGATTTCATCAGTTGGCGCCTGCTCGAACTCGTTTGCATGTCTTCTCCTCTTACGATTGGCCAAACTGGCCTGCGATCCCACTCGACGTCTCATTCATCAAAACGCTCTTAGGCGGCGCTCAGTATGAATGAGAACGTTATCACTTCCTTTAGCATTGTCCATTTCTCGCGTCAATTGTTCCGGAGAATTTCGCGCCTAAACGGTTTTTCCGTCTTGCACGTGCAGAGTTCCGCGGAGGATCTCCGGCGTCATCTTCCCTATGTCGATTGCTGTCGTATGGCCAATCGCCCCGTAGTATCGGCAGGTCGCGGCCGCTGCCTCCGCGGCATGACCGAGGATGTCCTGAGGCGCCTCTTCCCTGAGCAGGCCGAATAGCGTTCTGGCGATGAAGGTGTCGCCCGCGCCCAAGGTGTCGACGGGTTCGACCAGCCGCGCCGGGGTGCTGTAGGAGACGGTGTCGCTGTAAAGCACCGCGCCAGCTCGACCTCGAGTCACCAGAACCCATTTTGAACCACATGCAAGCAGTTCGGATGCGATCGCAGCCAATTCATTGTCGTCGAGACCGTCACCCGAGACGGAGGCCAGATAGCAATGAGGCCCAATCTCGAGTCGATGTCCCGCGTCCCGCCGCGTAGAAAAATCGTAAGATAACAGGGATTTACTCGATACCGCGGCAACCCACGGATCTAACCCGCTGGATTGGCCGATGTGGACGGCCTGAAAGCCCGAGAGAAAATCCAGATCTTCTTGCGTTGGCGTGAACATCGAGACGCCGAGGTCGAAGGCCAGGAAGATCCGATCAGCGTTTCGGTGACCTATGAGGCAGTAGGCAGTCGACCCCTCGAGGCGACGCAATCGGGTGACGTCCACGCGTTCCGACGCTAGTGCGGCGTGGATCAAGTCCCCTGCCCGGTCCTTGCCGATCGCTCCAACATAGGCCGACTGCCCGCCGAAGCGGCTCACATAGACCGAGACATTGAGACAGTTTCCTCCGGGGAACATCTCGCCGCGAGCAAGATAACAATCGACCACGTTATCGCCCATCGCGGCAATCTTGACCATTGCATGACTTTCAGTTTAAAGGATATGAGAACGTTCGCACAATCAGCACTACCTGTCAATTGTGCCCCGGCCAAGCTTGTCAACGAGACGAGGAAGCTCATGATTTCCGCCCTGCCTGCCGACGTAGAACGCGCCCTGACCGCGACGGCGGGGAGGCAGTTTTCGCATCTATTCCTCGTGGCGTGCGGCGGCTCGCTCTCGATCATGATGGCAGGCAAATACTTCGTCGACCGTCACAGCGGCACATTCGCCTGCGACATCTACAACGCGGATGAGTTCGTCTGCCGAGACCCACGACGGTTGGGGCCTGACACGCTCGTTGTCCTTTGCTCGCAGACCGGAACCACCAAGGAGACCGTGCGAGCGGCAAATCACGCAAGAAATCGAGGCGCAACGACAATCGGTATGACGCTCGACCAGATGTCCCCCCTCGCGCGCGCCGTCGACCACGCAGTCGCCTATCAGGCCTCCTACACGACGGGCAAAGCAATCAATTCAGCCTGCAGCAATTACGGCGTGCTCTATATGTTGCTCGCCGGCTTGATCGATGCTCGGGAAAATGCCGGGCTAACCGCCGATCTGCTGATGAGCCTGAGCCATCTTCAGCCGGCGATCGAACGTGCGCACCGGACCTATGCCGCCCGGTTTCAGGCCTTCGCACCCCGTTTCGCGCCGCGCAAAGCGATCTACACACTGGCCGGCGGTGCCAGCTATGGTGCGGCTTATTCGTACGCCATCTGCGTGTTGATGGAGATGCAGTGGTACGACTCGCAAGCCATACACGCCAACGAATTCTTTCACGGCCCATTTGAGGTGGTGGACCGGGACGCTTGCTTCGTGGTCTTGCTGGGTTTGGACGAAACGCGGAGCCTTTCCGAACGCGCCCGCGATTTCCTTTTCAAGTACGGCAGCCGGGAAAACATCCTGGTGCTCGATGGAGCGGAACTCGACCTCAGCGGTATGTACGAACATATCAAACCCTATCTCGTGCCCTTGGTCTTCTTCGACAGTCTATGGCGTTTTGCCTACGAGCTGGCCAGTTTGCGCGGCCGGCCAATGCTTGAGGGCCGGCGCTACATGAAGAAGCTCACCGATTACTAGTTCCGCCGCACTCTGCAGCGATCCAACAACCCCCAGCCCGTCTTCTGCAAAGAAGGATTTCTCTATGACTGCATTCCCAAAGCCCCGCCATGTCGTTGTTATCGGCGCGGGCATCTTCGGCATCTCTTCCGCCTTGCACCTTGCTCGTCTTGGCGTTGATGTAACCATTGTCAACGACGGCGCGCCCGCCAATGGCGCATCCGGCCGTTCACTTTCCTGGCTGAACTCAGCGCGACGTACCGACACTGCCTACCACCGCTTGAGGCTTGCAGGCATCGACCGTTATCGGACCCTGGCCGCCACAAGGCCGGAAACGGGATCGTGGCTTCGCTTTGACGGCGGCCTCACCTGGGATGCGGATGATGAGACGAACCAGATCGCGTCCATCTGCCAGCTGGAGCAGGATATTGGCTATCACGCGCTTCTGATCGGCCCTGCCGAAGTCGGTGCAGTGGTGCCCGGCGTCAACGCCAGCGCCATCACCCCGCAGGGTGCCATTTTCAATCCTGGCGAAGGATGGGTTGACCTGCCCTGCCTGATCGATCTGCTGCTCAATGAGTTCCGCTCCCGCGGCGGCAAACTCGTTCAGAACGCTGGACGCGTGCGGATAGATACCACAGATGGTCGCGCGTGTGGCGTCGTCACTGCCGACGGTATGCCGTTAGAGGCGGATGCAGTGGTGCTTGCCGTTGGGCCAGCGACGCCCGCCATGCTTGCGAAGATCGGAGTTCATGTCCCCGACGCCACCCCGATTTCACTTCTCTTGAAGACCAAGCCGATCAAGACCGAGCTCCGTGCCGTGCTGAATACGCCCCGCGTGGCGGTGCGCCCGACGCCGGATGGCGCACTTGTTTTGGATTCGGCGTGGTCGGAGGAAGAAGTCGTGGTCAACTCCGACGGAACCTACACCGTGCACGACAAGACCGTCAAAGGACTGCTCGAGGAGGCCAGCGCCGTGCTCGAGGGCAATCCGCGGCTCCAACTCGCTACCTATGCAGTTGGCCCGAAGCCCATCCCTGGCGACGGCGAGCCAGTGCTTGGCTCCGTCGAGACCGTTGCCGGGCTTCACGTCGCCTTTAGCCACAGCGGCGCCACGCTTGGACTGATCGTCGGCGAATTGCTTGCCAAAGAAATCGCCTCAGGCAATCCGCATCCCATGCTTGCAACGTTCCGCCCTAACCGTTTCAGCTGAAAGGGCAATTGGGGCAAGGCCGAACCGTCCAGATGGGCCGCGGGCCTGGGGAATCTTGCCCTTACCGAGAGAGGGGTGACAGGATCGCGTGATCAGGACGTCGTCTTACGGCAACAGAGACGGCGAGGAATGTCGGCGCTTCGCGTCCAAGCGCGACACGCCCAAAGATGAATGCCCCGCAAATTATGGTCAGATAGCCACTCGCGATCCACTGGAGTGCGCTGACCGCGACAAGTTGCAAGCCTCCGCATCCGCGAAAACCAGATAACCCCGCACGATCATGAGCCCCGTTCCACCAGAACGAACAAATTTCACCTTGTTGAGAGAGGGCCCACCTTGCGGCGTGCGAGGGGTCGCCAGTGTCCAGGCCAGTGACTTGACCAAGCCTTGACCAAGTGTCAGCATTGCGCCTATTGTCGTGTACAGCGATTGTCGGGCAATCCACACTCAGCTCAACGGTAATGAACACGGCTCGCCACGAGGGCCCCGACGCGTACAAGGACAGGAAATGCCCATCACGGTGAAAGTTGGCGAGGCCAAGACGCATCTCTCGGAACTGCTTTCAAGGGTCGAAGCAGGCGAGGAGGTGATTATTTCGCGCGGCAACGATCCCATCGCTAAACTGTCGCGGATTCAACGGCGCAACGATGTCGAAGCCGTGATCGAAGAGATCAGCGCTGCCCGCGCCCGCGCCAAGCCCGTGACGCAGGACGAAATTCGGGCCTGGCGCGATGAAGGGCGCCGCGCTTGATGGCGATCATCGTCTGATGCCTTTCGTTGTCGACCTTTCCGTGGCGGCTGCCTGGATTCTTCCTGATGAAGACAGCGAGGCGGCGGCCGCCCTGATGCGACAATTGCCGGGAACAACGGCGCCTGTCCCCTCCCTGTTCTGGCACGAGGCGCGGAACGTCGTACTGATTGCCGAGCGGCGTGGCCGCATCGCGGCGGGCGAAGCTGCCACCACCATGGCACGGCTGCGCCGATTGCCGCTGGAGGATGCGGGCGGCGGGTCGGACGGCGCGGTGCTGACGCTAGCGGCTTCGCACGGGCTCAGCGCCTATGACGCCGCCTATCTTGCGCTGGCAATCGAAACCGAGTTGCCGCTGGCCACCCTCGATCGCAAGCTCGCACTTGCCGCGCGCCGCCAGGGAGTCCTAATTCTTGGGCCGCTCGCGAATGGAAACTGACCTCTTCGCTCGACCACCTGCCTATGTTGTTCGACGTGCCGAAGCCTTCGACCCTCTCGATTCCGAGCTGCCCCTTGGACGCCGCGATTTTCTTGCCGAACTTTGACCGACAACGACCTGGCAACCTGCGCATCTGCCCAGGAAGGCATTTTGTGCCCAGAGGGGCCTGCCCCGCCGGTCGGCCGGCAACACGGAAAATCCTGTTTGCGCAAAAAAGGGCACAAGGGGCCTTGGCATTCAATAACGCGCCGATATGCGGAAGGGTGGCTGCAATGCTGGGGGCCAGATTTTCCTGGCATGCCGCCTCATTCCTTCGACGAGGCCGGAGTGGTATAGCCGACCCATTGAACCATCGCCGACAAGGCAGCCGCGCGCCAGACACAAGCCGCGTCGGGACGATCCACACGGATCCAACTGTCGGCGAGCGCAGCATCGAAACGGCCGGCGCCGGAGAAGCGGCCGGAACAGAAAGAAGCGCGAGCCGGCCAACGACGCTGAGGCGACCTTGGATCGTGGCCGCGGTGTAGAATCCGAGCCGGGCTTTCTGGAGCCCAAGAATAACCGTTTCGATGAGAGGCGGTATATCGAGACAATCGGGTCTTCGGGCCACGGTCGCGCGTTTGCGCCTGAGCGCAACGGCCTGATGGTGCTGCGCGGCTACGCCTACCTCAACTGCGGGAACAGACACTAAGACCCCGGTGGTCTACCTTGTGGGAATCAGGTGGAGTGCAGACTTCCCGCCCTTCACGGCCGCCGCCGACAGCTTGCGGTCAAAGCTTGCAAGCTGGCCGCCACGCGCCTTGGCGAGCGCGAGAAGGTAGGTATCGGTGACCTGTGCCGAGGTCAGGATTTTCGCTGCATCGATATCGCCAGAGCCAACCAGGCTCACATCGTCGGGCCAGAAGCTGTGCCCGTGCAGAGTCCGCAACTTGCTAACGATTTGCGCAACGACGGCGGGCGAGCCGGGACAATTGGGATATCTTTGGTTGCCGACGATGCGCAGGACGCCGTTTTCGGTGATGGGACACGTAGCCCATGCGCCGTTACCGGTCACTTCGAACCAGCCATGGGCGTCGTCATGGGCGACGTGGCCAGGATCGATCAGCGCGACCAGCACATTGACATCGAGCAGGAACGTCAAGGCAGTTCGTCTCGCAAGGCGTTGACCGTCTCAAGCGTGACAGGAGGTGCATCCGGCCGAGGCGACAGAAGAGGAATCCCGTTACGCTCGCCGCCGGCTTGAGGCCGGCGCAGCGAGCGCCGTGCGAGATCGGTGATGACCTCGCCGAGGCTGCGATCCTGCTGCTGGGCGATGGCCTTGGCCGCGACCAGGACATCGTCATCGATCGCCAGTGTGGTTCTCATATCGCCCTCCTTGGCGCGCATCAAACATCACGCATCATATAGATTACCGACGTCGGATACTCAAGCGGTGCAAGCCGGCAGACTTTGCGGGGAACACGTTTTGCGCCGGAAGCATCGTCGCTCCGCGGCTTCAACCTTTGTATGCGACGAGAACTGCGCCCGCTGCAATCAGTGAAACGCCAAGCCAGTTCGGCAGGGAGAATTGCTCACTGAGGAAAACCACGCCGAATACCGTGTCAAGCGCGACACTTAGCTTGGCGTCACCAAGCAACTTCCCCCTCCCATAATGGAGCACCAGGGCTGCGATGAAGTATCTTGATTGTGTTGCTGACGTCAGCCAGATCCCGCTACGTCAACAATGGCCTTGATCAGACCGGGCTTCTGCTGCGCCCAGATCGCAATATCGCGTGGGCTGTCGCGCAGGGTGGTGCGGTGGGTGACGAGCTGGTCGATTGGTATTTTCCCAGCGCGGATCGAGGCAATGACGTGCTGGAAATCCCCGCGCGTCGCGTTGCGACTGCCGATCAGCATCATTTCCCGCTTGTGGAACTCTGGATCGGAGAAGGTTATGTCGTCCGGCACGACGCTGACCATCACCATGACGCCGCCATGGGCAACATAGGCAAAGGCAGACTGCATCGAACGGCTGTTTCCCGTTGCGTCGAAGACGACGTCGAAACCTGCTCCCGCAGTTCGCTCGGCTATCGTTTCGATGATCGATCCCTTCGACCCGTCGATCACCAGGAAACCCAATTGCCTTGCGGCGAAGGCGAGCCGCTGGGCATCGACGTCCATGACGGTCACGTTGAGTTGCGCCATACGCGCAAAGAGCGCGGTGCCGAGGCCGATCGGCCCGGCGCCGATAACCAAGGTGCGATTGCCCGGCCCCGCCATGGATCTGCGGACCGCGTGAGCACCAATGGCCAGAAACTCGACCGCGGCACCCTCGACCGGTGACAGGCCGGCCGCTGGAATCAAATTCTGCGCCGGCACGAGAATCTGCTCACTCATGGCACCGTCACGGTGCACGCCAAGCACCTCGATCGACATGCAGCAGTTCGGCTTGCCCTGGCGGCAGGCGGCACAATTTCTGCAGGCAAGATAGGGATTGACGAGGATTTGCTCTCCGACCGACAGGTCCACATGCGCGTTGATTGCGGCGATCGTTCCCGAAACCTCATGGCCCATGACGCGCGGATAGGCGAGATAAGGATGCCTGCCCTCGAAGATGTGGTAGTCGGTTCCGCATATCCCGACAAAGGCGACATCGACCAGTGCCCAGCCTTCGGGCGGAGTGCCTGGTGCCTGCTGCTCCTCAAACACCAGCCTGCCCGGCTCAGCGCATCGCACGACTTTGATGGTGGGGTCCATGACTGCAGTTCACGCCCTTGCTAAGCTGGAGTCCCGCAACAGGAAGTGGTGCGGCGGGGGGATAACCCGGCCCCCGGGTGGGTGAAAAGAAATACTTTTGGTTTTTGAGCGCGCCCACTGAGGCCCCCGGGGGAACAATTTCGCCGACGGGATGAACACCCATGGCCGAGGAGCCAAGATGG